>DATHTI010000106.1:0-6773 GCA_035463335.1 Pyrinomonadaceae bacterium
AAAGTTATTGCGGCGGTCCCAGTTGATGAAGATGGTGTACATGAGGAGCTGATGTGGGAAGAAGATGTTCATCAGGAACAGCGTTGAGACGTGAAAAACAACCCCGATCACGAGAATTACCCAACGAAGGCGACGAAAGAACACTGCGAGCGGAAACAGCAGCTCCCAAATGAGAATAAACCCCACTGCATACGGCAGATACTCCCGCACTTGCGGCAACCAGAACGCGCTACGGAAAGCCGTGTCGTGCAAGTTGTCGAGTGAATGAAAGATTGCCAGCGCCGGCAGATTGTCCGGGCTAAGATACTTCCATCCAGCAACACGCAACTTGATCAGCGCTGAGCTGAAATAGGCCCACGCCAGCAACAACTGCATCAACAAGATCGGATATGCGTAAGCAAACCCCGTACGTTGCTTTCTAATCCTGCCGAGCCGGTTATCAATCGAAAACGCATCGCCGCAGGGCGTGAACGCAAGCACGACGAGAAAGTAAATAGCGATCATCTCGTCGTGATTGAAGTGCCCGAAGCTACGCAGCAGGCCCTGGTAAAACAACACCAGCAGAAGCGAAGTTTTGGTCGAGATGGCGTTGAGAAACCCGGCTGTGCTCAACAACAGCGACACGAGCATCAATGTTTTCAGCGTCAGTATTCCGCCGTGCGTTTGTAGCGCGTCGAAAAAACTCCACGGCAAAAACTTCATTACCCCGGTGGGCCGAAGGATGGTGGTCGGCAACGTTCCGAGTGCTGAGTAGGATGTGAAGACGGTGTCAAACAGAAACAAGCCGTGCACGAAGAAACGCACGACGCCAAGCGCAAAAGGACTCGCGGGAACGACACGATTTACAATTCCTTGCGCCACGATTCTACGAATTTGTCGTAATCGTCATAGCGGCCACTTTCCCAGCGATACATGTCCAGCCGCATCGCCTTGAGGCGCTTTGGAGACGACTCCGGCTCGCGCCTGTTGTAGATTTCGCCCCACGCCTGGAGCAGCTCCGGAATGCGCGCGCCGGGTGGAAGGTTCTCGATCCCGCCGAAATGGCGGAGCATCTCTTCGTTTCGTGGGTGGAGCGATTTCAGTTTGAATGCCTGGTTGGCGATCGTGGCGTTGACCATGGTCCAATTGCGACTGTAGAGCGCGCCGGTCAGCTCGATCGCCGCCACGTCAATGGTCTCGCCGGAAACTGTTTCGCCGCGCAGCATGCAGTAGCTGCGACCGCGCTCGAGATCTCCGCCCGCCATCATCACGTTCCACGCCGCGATGGGATAAAGATTGCGCACTGCAAGAAACGCCCAGAACAATGGGAGGAAGAGGGCCGCCGTGAGAATGGCGTACTTGATCCGCAGGCGCTTGTCAGCGTCGTCAGCTTGCGCCCAGGAGTTTGTAAGTTTGGAAATTATCGACAATGCGTTGCACGCTTGATGTGGCCTGGTCAGCCGCGACTTCGTAAGTGGAAGTGATATCGGCAACGATCTCGCCCATCGTCTTGCCTTTTTCGAGACCCTTCCAGACGACCATCGCCGTCTCGTTCAGTTGATAATATTTTTTCGTGTTGAGATCTACGAGTATGCCCTCGCCGCCGTCGAAGTCTGTGGCGACTACGTGTTTGCCCGGGATTAGTTCGTTCATGATTTATAAGATTTCTGTTCCAGCCGTTGATAAGGCTCCGCTGCCCATCGCTCGCTCATTTGGCGAATGAGATCGGAAGCGCGTTCCTGTTTTGTATCACTGTCTGCCACAAACACGCGCGTTCCGGAAGCTTCTTTTGAATAAACTCCAGTCGTGCGCGCGATCGTTTCCAGCTCTTCAGCCGAGGGACTCACTTTGAAAAAGTTCAATACGCTCGCGATTACGGGTACAGACAGTTGTTTGTAATTAAGCAACATGCTGTTGCCGTTCGCAAGATTATACGCGGTTGAGTAAAGGCTTCCGATAGTGCGCGCGCACAATTCTTCGAGACTCATCTCACGGTTGTCGCCGATTATCGAGGAAAGCACGCGCCGGTCGTTGTCGATTAGCCATGGCGGCACTTCTTTCATGTTTGAGACGATTGTTTCGACCGGATCCCGGTATAGAAAAAGCCACGGCACGGCAGGCCAGATGCGTTTGATACGCTCGATCTGGGCGAAGCTGCAACAGGCGAACTTGATGAAGAGATGTCGTTCCTCGCCGGAGCGACGTTGGGCCAGCGCATGGACCACGCCACGCAGAAAGACAGAATAGAGCGATTCTTTGACTGGATTGCCAGTGTCAGTAATGAAGCGAGCGATCAGTTTGTCGATCGCGTTTGCTTCTGAGAGAACGATCGAACCCGAGATGGCGCGACACGCGTTAGCGACCAGCGTCGAGCCGCAACGTGAGGAGTGAAAAATAAAACCCGTTGGCGGAACGCTCTCCATCTGCTTCTCAAGTTGCAGCAGAACCTCAAACTCTGTAAATCGCTCCGCCCGGTTCTCACGTTTCGCCCTTTCAACCGTTTGCTCGAAGAACGGCTCCGTCGGCCTCACGCCGGACATCTCCATCCACAACAACCCCGGCCGCCCCTCAACGACAACCGCATCCACCGGCAGCCACCCCTTTAAATCCGTGCTTTGATCTGCGTTCATCCGCGGTTAAAAATCAGGTGAATGCCAGGGAACCTTGCCAAAACTTTGCAGACAAAACATACACGGCGAGCCTGTATAAAGATCGTGAACTGTTTTCTGTGCGAGCGCCTCTTTGCGCTTTTGCAATTGTATCGCAGCTAACATCTGGAATTTTTCATACGCAGAAGCAAACGACTCGACATTCAAATCCGCAACCACATCCTGCTCCTGATCTCCGCCACGAAAACCGGACAGATTGCAGCACAGCGACAGCCGCCCACGATAATCGATGTTCATGCTAATGCCTGCCAGCGGCGCGCAGGGCGGGCGCGTGTCATCGACATTGTAATAACCAACATCGATCCCGATATTCATCTTGAAAATACGCGCGAGAATCGCAATCTCCTCTTCTGCTGCACGCTGCTCATCAAGACTCAACGCCGAATCATCAGCGACCGCATTCGAAGTCGGCATCACGTGCACGAAGTTCAACGACGCCGCGCCCATTCGCGCAGCGAAGATCGCGATCTGCTCGAGCTGGCCCACGAGATCGCGGCGAATCACGATCTTGATTCCAAAGGGCAGCTTCGACATGTAGCAACGAGTGAACGCGCGCACTAATCGATCGAACGATCCATTTCCGCGCCAGCGATCGTGATCTTCACGCGTTACACCGTCCAGACTAAAAGCCACATGCGAAACCGCAGCGCGATTTTCCTGTAACGCAGGCCAGACGCGCTCGAAGTGCCAACCGTTAGTGACAAAACTGACAGTCAAACCAGCATTACCGATGAGGCGAAGTGTTTCCGCAAACTCGGGATGAAGCGTCGGCTCGCCGCCAGTGAAATTGATGCGCGTCACGTTCGCGGCGGCGTGGGCTTCGTTGATCACACGTTCAAGCAGCGTGAGTGGAAAGAATTCGGCGTGTGAGCTGTAGAGATTTTCGTCGGAGCGAAAGCAGTAGCTACAGTGCAGGTTGCAAATGTTGGCGAGCTCCACGCTCAGGCGGCGTGGTCCATAATCGTCAAGGATGGTCTCAGAAAAGTTAGCCACAAAAAGGCACAAAAGCACAAAAGTTAAGAAGGGTTGAGCGCTGCACTTAAAAATGACGCAGCAAAGCCGGGAGCTAGTAGATCGCGACCGGCCGAGAGATCGAAGCCGCTGGCCTGGCGCGCGAGTGCAGACAGGAGTTCCAGGTTTGCGCTCGCGACCGACTTGTCGTAGGTGGCCCACGGGCATGCCGTGATCAAGCGCATCATGGTCTCAGCCTGCGTCAGCTTACTGAGCTGCGATCGTGATTCGCCATTCAGGCTTATGAAAAGCAAAGAGCCGGGATAAGCCTGCTCTACGCGTTTCGATCCCAAAGCAATCTCAGGTTCAAAGCAGTGCTTGAACGTGCCGGGCGTGCTGACCGCAAAGAAACTCCGAAAGCCCCGCGACTCGACTACGCCATCGGTCAAACTCAACAACAACTCGTCGTCGGAAAGATAAAACCAGCCAGCCTTCGCCAATGCCAACGCGAGGGTAGATTTACCGCTGCCCGATGGTCCAACGATCAGCACCGCTTTTCCGCTCTCGGGCTCGACGACGCCCGCGCTGTGCAGATCAAATAATCCATATCGTCGCAGCGCCGCACAAACTGCAAACGACGCAGCCCGCGCCAACAAAGGATTCCCCCCACGCGGCAGCTCGGGAAATACGACCTTAACTGAAACTGAACTGCCGTTCTCGAGTTGGACCACCGGACCGCCGAGCTCGAGATAGAGCCCGCTCGCGTCTGTGTAGCACTTTCCGCCTTCGGCTATCTCAAACTGGTCCAGATCGCGCGGGATTCTCTGCGGCGCTTCTCCGCAAGAAAAACTAATCTGAATGTCGGGTGATCTGTCGGGAAGGGGGACCGGAGTAAGTTGCCATCCGGCAAAGAGGTCTACGATTAAGGTCCGTAGTTCGTGGTTGAAGCACTCGGTAAATAGCAACCGACCGGCGACCGAGTAAAAAGCCTGGGACGCCGGCCGGTCAAAGACCTGAATAACTTCCATGCACTGCGATTTCTATTGCTTAGTTGGTTGCGCCGCTAGTCGCTGCTTGAAAGAACGTGGTTGCCTCAAGAACATCAACCGGAACCGAGATTGCCGGTTCGACAAACACCTTTTTAATCTCGCTGCCCTCCCCGCTTACACCACTCCCGTTGTGCAAACCAGCGATTTCTTCGTTAATAATCTCGTTTTGCTTAGCCAAGTTTAGCTGCCTCCTCGGGTAATTTGCTAACTATATGGTTTCAATCGGATTCGGGCAACACAAAAGTTGGGCCAACATTCCGATCGCCGATCTAACTGACTATCGTACTTAATCCTGCTGAGTCGTTTTGGGCGTCTCAGCAAGAACCATTCGTAAAGCTCGTCGTTCGGCGCGTGTAAGATCGGCCCGTACATATAGCCGAATATGGGGGGACAGTTGCCGGACTGCATCCTCTACAGGAAGTTTTGAGATTTCGGCGTCGATTAAGGCGACATTGTGTTCCTGAATGTCGACCGGTATACCAAGCTCTTCACCGATCTTCAACAGCACTAAAGCCAGAGGCTGCTTTTTTGCCTTAATAGACAGTAGATTGTCTTTCAACGCGACCTTGAGCGGCTGTTCCTCGCGCTTCTTTTTATCCTCTTCAGACTCGGCTTCAACTCCGTCTTCGGTGTTGCCCTCGATCAGCATCGATTGCGTCGAGTTGGTTAGGACGGCGGTCAACGGCGGCTCGCCCTGGTTCGCGTCAAAAAAGTAAATACCGAGTGCTTTGGGGGGCGCGCCTGAGCCCGTGTCGATCTCATAATCGACGTAAACGGTCGGCGACATTAACTGCAAAGCAGGCTCGAGCGTCAGCTCGCTGAACTCGATCGTCAGCAACTCGTTCTGTCGTTCTGGTCCAAGAAACACCGGAACTTTCAGTTGCTTCGAGAGCGCTTGCGCCACTTCCGACATCTTCGCCTTTTCGGCTTTTATCGAGATGTTCAGAATCGGACGAGTCTTTGTTTTTATGACGTACGGCAGCTTCTCGGCTGCTTTCGCATCGGCGGGTTTCGAATCTTTCTGCGCCTGCTTAGTGCCGGTCTCTGCCGTTGCAGGCTTCTGGGCAAGTGAGGTCGTGAACAGCGCCAGGCAGACCAGAACGGTCAAAGTAATGCCCATCGCATAGTGATAGAAACCTGTGCGTTTCAAGCTTTTCGTAACCTTTTTCTTACGTAGTTGAGCGGTTTTGCTCGGGCGACTGACCACGCCTCTCCTGGCGGTAAAACTAACACGGCCAAAAAGATACGTCAAATTTTCGTACGAAACAGACGAAACGGTCGGGTGAGGTAATACGCAAAACTCAGGCTGGGCGGGAGTGAGTGAGAGCGCAGATCGCTGTCCGTTGGGCGAAAAATATAGAGGAGATAACGAGCACGTGCCCCCAGCGTCTTGCGGACGCCGATGTTGTATTTGAAGATCTCGCGCGACGTGGCCGGTACGTGCGTTGGTCCATTGAATAGGTGCTCGATGATGTTGTCGGCCAGCGACGACAAACGTGGATCTGCATCACAGCGCTGCTTCACTTCAGCGGGCAGAGGTGCGTCGAGAAGTCGTTTGGCGAGATGCAGGCCGAGCAGGAACATGCGTTCGGTGTCGGTGCTTGCCGCACGTTTCAGGAGCGCGGTCCAATCGAGAGGTCGTCGCGCAATCAGCTCTGCAACGTCACAAATCCAGCCGAGCCGCTCCCAGAGATGGCGCGAGCCGTGCACGCACAACGAGAAGAGCAGATCTTCAGCCGAAAAAGTTTTGACTGGCGTGCCGTTGAGATCGATCGTGATCAGATCCTGCCACAGTCGCTCACCGTTCACAGTCGAAGCGAAGAGATGTGGCGCGACTTCCCAGTGGAGCTCGACAATCAGACGGTGATTGTCGCGTGAGAACTGCATGTTGTGTTGCGTGCGGAGTAACAGCTCCTGCTGCGACAGTGAGAGTGATTTGGATGGCGTGTAGCCTTGCGTTAACAGGATCTGGCGCGCTTTGAGAACGTCAGACTTTTTGACGATCACGTCGAGATCCACGAAGCGCCGCAAAGCGATGTTGCCGTAGACGAAGAGACCGAGGACCGGGCCTTTATAAGGAATCGCCTCGATACCTTCGTCACTAAACAAATTGATCAACCGGCAA
>DATHTI010000107.1:0-5859 GCA_035463335.1 Pyrinomonadaceae bacterium
TTCGCTCGACACTCGACGCTGACGTTGAGATTCGCGGTTCTTCGCGCGAGCAGTTGATCGGCGGTGTGGTGAATCTGCGTCGCACTGAATACACGCAGGATATCGAGCTCGCGGACCTGATAAACACGCGGCGTGAGGCGATCGAAGAAGGCGCCGAGATCGAGCTCACGCGGACTGCGTTGTTTACGGCACTGCGAGTTGAGGGAAGAAATGCGCTCGTCGTAAGAAACAATCTCGCGGATCTGGTTGGCTCGGTTTCGCTTCAGTTGGATGGTCCAGTAAACGATCCGACGATCTCGGGAAGAATCACCGCCACGAGCGGCACGCTCAACTTCCGCAACGATCGTTACGACATCACGAGAGCCCTCGTCGATCTGCCGCCAAGCCGCAACGCTGATCCAGTTCTAAACATTCAAGCCGAGTCGCAGATCAGGGGTTATCGCGTGATCATCGGGCTAACCGGCCCACTGTCGCAGCCGCAGGCTGTGGTGCGTTCAGAGCCCTCATTGCCCCAGGCAGACGTTGTTTCGCTGATCACGACGGGACAACTTTCTTCAGGCGACACGAGCTCGTCAGTCTTAGCGCAATCGGAAGTCGGCGCGGCGACGAGTTTGTTGACGGACGCCCTTATCAATGCTCCGGCGCAACGAGCGACGAGTAAGTTGTTTGGCTTAACACGTTTTGAGATCAATCCGGTGATTGGCGGCACCGCAGGCTCGACTCCGGGCGCTCGATTAACGGTCGGACGGCGAATCAGCAAGGAAGTCACGGTCACGTACTCGACCAACGTCACTTCCGACCCGAACCAGATTCTGTCGCTCGAATATCGCGTTTCAGATCGGCTCTCGTTCGTGGCGCAGTACGAACAAGCTTCCACGCGCCGGTTGACGGCGCAAACGAACAACTTCAATTTCGAAATCCGTTTCCGGAAGAGATTCTGAGCAAGGGGTAAGTTAACGATTGACCGCAAAAAAGCACAAAACGCACAAACTGTTGCTTGTGGTCATGCTCGGCTTCTCTCTTTTGACGGTGGCGCGCGGAAGTACCGGTAAAGATGCGCGTATCGAAGATTACGAAGGGCGACAGATCACCGCTGTTGATCTCGTCTTCGAGGGAAGTACCGGCACGCCTGCTACTCAAGCCGAGTTCATTGCTCTCCTGAAAGTCGCACCCAACACAGCTTATTCCGCAGTGCACGTGCGCGACTCGCTGCAAGCGCTGTTTGACTCCGGTCGTGTAGCAAATGCGCGCGTTGAAGTGATCGAAGAAGGCGCGACTCGCACTGGTCCAGTCAGGCTTCGCTTCGTCGTGCAGCGGCAAGTTCAGGTTGGTGAGGTACGCATCGATTTAGGAACCGTTACGGGTTCGCCAATCTCAACGGACGAGCTGCGCGGCCGGATCAGTTTTGCACAATCGGGAAACCGTCTCACCAGGCAACTAATCCTGCGCAACGCCGACGAGATTCAGACGTACTTGCGCGATCGTGGTTATTTCAACGCGACTGTCGAGCCTGTCGAGCAGCTTGGTCCGCGTGGTCTCCGCGCGACTGTGACTTACAAAGTCACCCCCGGCGAACAGGCGAAAGTCGAAGCGTTTGACATCAAGATTGCAGGTTTCGATGCGTCTACGGTTCGTAATTCTTTGACGCTGCAATCGGGCGTGCCTTTCACTCGCGATGCTTTGGGTGAAGACGTAAAACGTGTGCGTGACGCGCTGATCAATCTCGGTTTCCTATCGCCTGTGCTTGACGATGCGCGCGTTGAGCGAGATGCGGAAAAGAACACGGTCAGGATCTCGCTCACGGGTGCTGTTGGCCCGAAAGTCACAGTCACAGTTAAAAACTACGAGATGAGCGAGAAGTCGCAGCGCGAGCTGTTGCCGGTGAAGCGCGAGGGAAACGTCGACTTCTCAGCAATCGTCGAGGGCGCGCGTCGCGTTCGTAACAAGTTACAGGAAGATGGTTTCTTCTTCGCCGAGGTAACGCAGGTTTGCACCGTCAGTAATCCACCATCCGATCTCGGTCCAAACGGCACGGACGAGGCTTGCCAGAACCTCAACCCGACTTCGTTAACGGGCCACAACGTCACGATCGAATACAACGTGGAGCAAGGCAGGCGATTTCGTCTTACGGACATTCGCATTACGGGAACGGACAGGTTGACTTACGAGGACGTTGCGGCCGACCTGAAGACTCAGAAGCAGAATGCGATTGGATTGATTCCGTTTCTCGGTTACGGGCGTGGTTACACGAGTCTCACGTTATTAGAGCAGGACCGGCGCACGGTTGAGGCTTACATGCGCGACCTCGGCTATCGCAAAGCGAGCGCGCAGGTCTTGCAGGGTGTTTCGATCGATGGCAACAACCTGATCATCACATTTCAGGTGAATGAGGGCCCGTTGACGCGGATTGCCGGTGTCGAGGTAAAAGGAAACAAGATCTACACAGACGAGAGAGTTCGACAGCAGCTACGCACGGTTATCAATGCGCCTTACTCGCGATCACTGGCGCGAACCGACGCGGATCGTGTCGCTGCACTTTACTCGCGCGCTGGTTACTGGAATGCGCGTGTTGACTTATCGACCGTCGAGTTGCCGAAGAAAGGTGACGACGAGCAAGTCAGGCTTGTTTACACGATCGCCGATGAAGGCGACAAAGTGTTCATCAACAACATCGTCATCAACGGCGTAACCGGCAACCAGAACACGCGCCGTACCAAGCGCGCCGCGATCCGCCGCGCGATTCCGCTCACTGAAGGCGACATTCTCAGGGTCGATCGCGTTTCTGATGCGGAGCGTGAGCTCTATCTCACCGACGCTTATCGTCAGGTCATCATCAGGACCGAGCCCGCGGGCGAGACTGCGTCAGGTTACAGGCAGCGCGACGTGATCATCGACGTGGAAGAGAAACAGCCGAACGTGATGGATTACGGCGGTGGCTATTCGACTGACGCCGGAGCGCTCGGCCTGTTTGAAATCAGCAACGTAAACCTGATGAATCGTTTGCGTCACGGCGCGATGCGGCTTCGTGCGAGCCGCCGGCAGCAGCTCGTGCGTCTTGAATATCTCGATCCGCGCTTCGCTCGCTACAACAAGTATGACTTCGCACCGCTCGCGGCCTCGGTTCAATACCAGCGCGATTCCACGATCACGCGTTTCTTCCGTTCGGCGATCGATCGCGGAACGATGGGCATCGTGCAGCGGCTGGACGAAGATGGAAACCCGATCGATATCTTCGGCGTCCAGGTTAACGAGCCGACGATCAATCGCTTTACCGCCACGCTGGAAACGCAGCGTGTGCTCGACAGGAGAACACGAACAATCATCTTCGGTCGCTACAGTTACGAGGATGTGCGTCTTTTTAATCTCGAGAGTCTGGTTGTGCGGCCGATTCTCGAGCCTGACCGGAAGGTACGACTTTCGCGTTTTGGTGCTTCGTTTGTCAGGGACACGCGCGAGCGGTGCGAGCGTGGATTGTTGGCGAGAAGCATCGATGATGACGACGATGAAGTGCCGGGCTCTCCGGGCGAGGTTTGCCGGTACAACCAGGTCGATGCTACGCGCGGAGGTTTTCTGAGTGTCGATTATGCGGTGGCATTACGACAGCTCGGCGGCAACATCTCATTCAATCGTTTTCAGAGCACTTACAGGCGTTACCACAAAGTAGGTTGGCTGCGCGATACGGTGCTGGCCAGCAACATGACGTTGGGGCTTGCGAACATCTTCAATCCGCGCGACCGCGACGAGAATGGCGTCATTAATGAGATAGATTTAACGTTACCGATCAGCGAGCGATTTTTCTCTGGCGGCTCGACCACGCTGCGCGGCTTCAATTTCGAAGAAGCTGGTCCGCGACAGGTTGTTATTCCGGCAGGTGAATTTCGCGATCAGGATAAGAATATCGTGTTTCTAAATCCGTTCACCGTGCCGGTAGGTGGAAATGCGTTGGCAGTTGTGAATCTTGAAGCGCGAGTGCCGGTGACGCGATTAGTGCAGGTTGTGCCTTTTTATGACGGTGGCAACGTGTTTCGCCGTATCGGGGATTTGTTTGGAAAGGAAGATACGACGCCGGTGCCGCCGGGAGACATTCTGGCCGCGATCAACAAGGCGAACTTGCGAGCACGTTGGACCAACACGGTCGGGTTGGGATTTCGGCTGCAAACGCCGTTCGGCGGCGCGCTCGCGGTGGATTACGGGTTTTTGTTGAACCCGCCGGAGTTTTTGATTCCGCAGCGTGGTCCGGGCGGAGTGCTGTTCGACGGGACGCCGGCGGTATTTCGACTGCATCGCGGAAACCTGCATTTCCGGATTACGCAAACGTTTTAGGTAACACAGATGACACGGATAGCAAATGCGATTTTCACTGCCTTGTTTCTTTGCGTCTTCGCGCCTGTGTGTTCTGCGCAGCAAGTCGTCGACAAAATGGTTGTGACGGTGAACGCCGGCGTTCGCACCGACCTGATCACGTATTCCGATCTGCTCTGGCAGTTAGCTCTACAGCCGCATACAGTGCTCGACAACCCCGGCTCGGAAGATCTGAACCGCGCCTTGCGGCTGCTGATCGACCAGCGTCTGATTCTTCAGGAAGCTGAAAAGATCCCGACGATCGTTCCGACGCAGAAAGAAGTAAGCGACGCGCGTGACGAGCTGGCCCGCAACTTCCCCTCGCCACTC
The DNA here is from genome assembly GCA_035463335.1 of Pyrinomonadaceae bacterium. Lineage (GTDB taxonomy): Bacteria > Acidobacteriota > Blastocatellia > Pyrinomonadales > Pyrinomonadaceae > PSRF01. Next base: position 4,672 of record DATHTI010000107.1, read on the forward strand.
GACTTTCAGCAACGACTCCAGCGCGTTGGATTGACGAGTGAGAAATTGAACGAGATCGTCGAGCAACGTCTGAAAATGGAAAAATACCTGGATTTCCGGTTTAGAAATTTCGTAGTGATCAGTCAGAAGGAGATTGCTGATTACTACCGGGAGGTTTACACGCCACGCTTGCAGGCACGTTTCCCCGGTCGCATCGTGCCGCCGCTCGAGCAGGTACGTGCAGAGATCGAAAAGACGTTGATGGAAGCGAAGATTGAGTCTGATACTGATGCGTTTCTGGATAATGCGCGCGAACGTGCGGAGATTGTGACCTTGAATCCGGTGTAGTTGTGTCATGTCATCGCCGAAGATTGGATTAGCACTTTCTGGTGGCGCGGCCCGCGGGATGGCCCATGTCGGCGTGTTGCGAGCTCTGCTGGAGCACGGCATTCCGATCGACTGTATTGCGGGAACGTCTGCTGGATCAATCGTGGCAGCAGCTTTTGCTTCAGGGATGCCAATCGACGAGATTGCAGACTTTGGACGCAAACTTCGCTGGCGACACATCGGCCGTATAACCATGTCTCGCTTTGGCGTGCAAAGTAATGCACGTCTTGAGCGGTATATGAGGGAGCGGCTGCCGGTTACGAAGTTTGAAGACATGCCGATTCCGTTTGCTGTCGTGGCCACGGATTTGAAGACGGGCGAAGCGGTTGTCATGAAGGGTGCGGGCGACGGGCCCTTCGCCATCCGCGCCAGTTGCACGATTCCCGGCTGGTACGTGCCGGTGTCGGATAAGGAGGGCCGGCAACTCGTCGATGGCGGGCTGGTGGCGGTCATTCCATCGAATGTGACACGTGCGCTCGGCGCCGACATCGTGATTGCCGTCGATGTTAATACTGAGGGCGCGACCTTTATTTCATCGTCGGGCTCGGTGATTGGTGTGTTGTTGCAGTCAATGATGGTGGTCCAGAAGATTGTCTCGAGAACTCAACTCGAGATGTCTGATCTCGTGATAAGTCCGAAGGTGGGACACATTCGCTGGGATCAGGTGCGCCGCGCCGACGAATTGATGGCTGCCGGTTACGAAGCCGGCCTTGAAAGTATTTCGAGAATCCGCGAGCTTATTGCGGGTTTAACCACGGATAACTCGGATTTAAAAACCGGATCTGCGCTGATCGCTTTTTAAAGTTCGGCCTCCATTAATCA
>DATHTI010000108.1:0-3811 GCA_035463335.1 Pyrinomonadaceae bacterium
CTCCGCGATGTTCTGGTTTGTCGGCCTGATTCCCGACTTCGCCACGCTCCGCGATCGCGCTCGCAGCAAGCCATTCCAGATTCTCTACGGCATGCTCGCAATGGGCTGGCGCGGCTCCGCGCGTCACTGGCATCGCTACGAAATGGCCTATCTCCTGCTCGCCGGGCTCGCGACGCCGCTCGTGCTTTCAGTGCACACGATCGTTAGTTTCGACTTTGCTGTCGGCATCATTCCCGGTTGGCACGCGACGATCTTTCCGCCGTACTTCGTCGCCGGGGCGATTTACGCAGGCTGTGCGATGGTGTTGTTGCTGACGATTCCCCTGCGACGCTTCTACGGTCTCGAAGGCTTCATCACGATGCGCCACATGCACACCATGGCGAAGGTGATGCTCGCGACCGGATTGATCGTCGGCTACGGCTACATCATGGAAGCGTTTTTTGGCTGGTACAGCGGCAACAAATACGAGCGCTTCATGATCTGGAACCGCATGCATGGGCCATATTCGCTCTACTACTGGGCGCTGATTCTCTGCAACATCGTGACGCCGCAGTTTCTATGGATCAAGAAAGTGCGCTCGAACCTGCTCGCGCTTTGGATCATTTCGTTCATCGTCAGTATCGGCATGTGGCTCGAGCGCTTCGTGATCGTCGTGACCAGTTTGCACCGCGATTACCTGCCCTCGTCGTGGGGTCAGTACGATCCGACGGTGTGGGACTGGAGCATGTTCGTCGGCACGATCGGGTTCTTCTTTACGCTGCTGTTTCTGTTTATTCGCTTCCTGCCGATGATTTCGATTTTTGAGATGCGCACGATCCTGCCGGAAGCGGAGGTGGAAGAGTAGGTTGGATAGAGACGATATCAAACTCGAGCAGCCACTCGCGGCCGGAGAGGTCTCGTTTCCGGGACATCGCCGGCACGCGCCGCCGCTCTATGGCGTGATGGCTGAGTTTGAGAATCCGACCGATCTCGTTGCGGCCGCCCACAAGGTTTATTCGCTTGGCTACCGTCGCATCAATGGCTACTCGCCGTATCCAATTGAAGAGCTTTCTGAGGCGATTGGATTTACGAAGACGAGTTTGCCGCTAATTGTTTTTATCGGAGGCTTGATCGGCGGGCTCACCGGATTTTTCATGCAGTACTGGATTGAGGTGATCGATTATCCGATCAACGTCGGCGGCAAGCCGTACAACAGTTGGCCCGCCTTCATTCCGATCACGTTTGAAATGACGGTGCTGTTTGCGGCGTTCTCGGCAGTGCTGGGAATGTTGATTCTTAACAAACTGCCGCAGCCGTACCATCCGGTTTTCAATCTGCCGAACTTCGCGATGGCGACGCGCGATCGATTCTTTCTCGCGATTGAGGCGAACGATCCGAAGTTCAACCATGGCGAGGTGGTGGACTTGTTGAAGAGTTTGAATGCGGTTTCAGTTGACGATGTCGAAGTTTGAAGAAATGGGCCACAAAAAGGCACAAAAGGCACAAAAAGTCAGAGCACTTATTTGTGTCTCTTTGTTGCTGATTTGTGTTGGTTGTCGTCGCGACATGCAGGACCAGCCGAAGATCAAACCGCTTCGTGGATCTACGTTCTTCGGCGATAACCTCGCGAGCCGGCGACCGATCGACGGAACAATCCCGCGTGGTTACCTGCGCGATGACAATCCTGAGTTCTACACCGGAAAGAAGGCAGGCGCACGAACGGCCACTGCGCAGCCCGCTGACCAACAAACTGCAAATCCCAACACGCAAACCGCAGGCGCGCAACAAGACTTGTTTCCTGACGACGTGGTGGAATTTCCGATCCCGATTACTAAAGAGATTGTCGAGCGAGGTCGCTCACGCTACGAGATCTTCTGCTCCGCCTGTCACGGCATGACCGGCAATGGCGACGGCATGATCGTACGCCGCGGTTTCCGTCGCGCCGCTTCCTTTAACGACGACCGCCTGCGACAAGCGCCCGTCGGACACTTCTTCGACGCGATCACAAACGGTTGGGGCGCGATGCCTTCTTACGCATCCACAGTTCCGGTGCAGGATCGTTGGGCCATCGTCGCTTACATTCGCGCCTTGCAGGCAAGTCAACAGAACACCGCCGCCGCTTCGGCAAGCCCAGCGCCTTCACCTTCACCCACACCCACAGCCGGAGGACATCAATGATTCAATCATTCAATCCTCCGAACATGTCTGACTATCAGAAACGCGCGCTAATCGTGGGAATCGTGTTTCTGGTGATACTGATCGCGGGAGTTTTCTTTAACGCCAGGCAGTTTTTCCAGGCGTATCTCGTTGGTTGGACCTTCTGGACCGGAATCTCAGTCGGCTCGCTTGCCCTCCTGATGTTGCAATATATGACAGGCGGCGGCTGGGGTCTCGTGATTCGTCGCTCGCTCGAGGCAGCGACCAGGGCGCTACCGCTTCAGGCCGTTTTGTTTATTCCGGTAATCATCGGCGCACACTCGATCTATCACGACTGGACGGACCCGCACCATGAGGTCGTGAAATTCAAAACACCGTATTTGAATCTCCCGTTCTTCACGGTGCGCACGGTTATCTATTTCGCTATCTGGATCGCGCTCGCGTATTTCCTGAACAAGTGGTCGCTCGCACAGGATCGCACGGCTGACAATCGTTACACGAAGAACCTGCGCGTTTTGAGTGGACCGGGAATGGTCCTGCTCATCTTCACTGTCACGTTTGCCTCGATCGACTGGTATATGTCGATCGAGCCGGAATGGTTTTCAACCATCTACGGATTTATTTTTGTCGCGGCGTGGAGCCTTAGCGCGCTCGCGTTTGTGATTGCGGTGATGGCGCGACTCGCGCGCGAAGAGCCGATGAAACGGATCGTCGCACCTTTGCACTTTCACGATCTCGGAAAGCTTTTGCTGGCGCTCGTGATGCTGTGGGCTTACTTCGCTTTTTCGCAGTACCTGATTATCTGGTCCGGCAATCTTCCGGAAGAGATTACGTGGTACCTCCGCCGCATGCATGGTGGCTGGGGTGCCGTGATCGTCACGATCGCGATACTACACTTCGCAGCGCCGTTTCTGTTCCTGCTGTCGCGCGGAATCAAACGAGATCCCGGCAAGCTGGTTTTGATCGCGGTGCTGGTGCTCGTGATGAGGGCCGTGGATCTCCTGTGGATGCTGGTTCCTGCATTTCATCATCGCATGTGGATTTTGATGGACGCGGCGGCGTTGATCGGTTTTGGAGGTTTGTGGCTCGCCTTTTTCACGTGGCAGCTAGGCAAGCGGCCGTTGATTCCGATTAACGATCCGCAGTTTGAGTCGACGCTCGAGCAGATGCACGCGGGTGGACATTAGTAATGGCAACGAAAAATAAAGGCGACGGGCATAAGACAGAAACGCCGGACGTTTCGCACATTCGCAACGTTGAAGTCGTGCACGAGGCGAGCGACATCAACGTGCGCGCGGTGCTGACGTTCGCGGTCGTGCTAACGATCTCGACGGCTGTTGTCGCGTTCGGATTAGTGTTCCTGTTCAATTTCTTCAATAAGCAGGAAGCGAAGTCGCCGCGGCCTGGTCCAATGGCGTTGACGCAGGAAGAACGTCTCCCGCCGGAGCCGCGACTCCAGTCAGCGCCGGGATTTGAGATCAAGCTCGAGAATGGGCAGATAGTGAACCTCGAGCGGTCAGCTCCGCAAACTGAATATCGCGTTTTGCGACAACAATGGGAAGAGAACCTCAGGACGGGATTGAAGGACCAGTCGGGCAACGTCGTCGGCATGCCGATCGACGCCGCGATTGACAAAATCGTCTCAGAAGGTTTGCCCGCCAAGCCGAAACAGCCG
>DATHTI010000109.1:0-1733 GCA_035463335.1 Pyrinomonadaceae bacterium
AATAGAAACCGACACGATGGGTGCAATCGAGGTCCTCGCCGACCGGTACTGGGGAGCTCAGACCCAGCGCTCACTCCATCACTTCAACATCGGCGACGACCGCATGCCACGCGAGATGATTCGCGCGCTCGGTATTCTCAAAAAGGCCGCCGCGATCGTGAACGAGGAGCTCGGCAAACTCTCGTCTGACAAAGCGAGGCTGATCGTGCAGGCGTGCGACGAAGTCATTCACGGCGACCTTGACGATCATTTCCCACTGCGCGTCTGGCAAACAGGCAGCGGCACGCAAACCAACATGAACGCCAACGAAGTCATCTCGAATCGCGCGATCGAGATCGCCGGCGGCGTCATGGGAAGCAAGAAGCCGATTCACCCGAACGACGATGTGAACATGTCGCAGTCGTCAAACGATACGTTTCCGACCGCGATGTACATCGCCGCCGCCGAGCAGCTAAACAAACTCATTCCGCGGATTCAGGAGCTACACGACGCAATCGACGCGAAGGCAAAAGAGTTTGCCGGCGTAGTGAAGATCGGCCGAACCCATCTTCAGGATGCGACACCGCTCACAGTCGATCAGGAAATGGGCGGTTGGGCAAACCTCGTCGCACGTGACGTCGAACGGCTGAAGCTCGCCCTTCCGGGACTACTCGATCTCGCGATCGGCGGCACCGCCGTCGGCACCGGGCTAAACTCTCATCCGGAATTCGGCGAACGCGCTGCCAAGAAGATCGCTGAGCTGACACAGTTGCCGTTCCGCTCGCATCCGAACAAGTTTGCCGCATTGTCAGCGCACGATGAGCTGGTGTTCGCGAGTGGAGCACTGAAAACTCTTGCCGTTTCGTTGATGAAGATCGCGAACGACGTGCGCTGGCTCGCGTCGGGACCGCGGTGTGGTTTGGGTGAGCTGGTCCTGCCGGAAAACGAGCCGGGCTCGTCGATCATGCCGGGCAAAGTCAATCCAACGCAGAGCGAAGCGATCACGATGGTCGCAGTGCAGGTCTTTGGAAACGATCTCGCGACGAGTTTTGGTGGCTCACAGGGCAACTTCGAGCTGAACGTCTATAAGCCCGTGATGATCCACAATTTCCTGCATTCATGCAGGCTGCTGCACGATGCAACGCACAGTTTCGTCGAGTTTTGTATCAATGGAATCGAGCTCAATCGCGCACAAATCGAAGAGCACTTGAAACACTCCCTGATGCTCGTGACCGCGCTGAACCCTCATATCGGTTACGACAAAGCTGCCCAGGTTGCCAAGAACGCTCACAAGAAGAAGATCAGTTTGCGTGAATCTGCTATCGAGCTGGGTTATTTGACCGGGGATCAGTTTGACGCGATGGTGATCCCGGAAGAGATGACGCATCCCTGATCGCAATTTCTGGCGTGCCTGATAAGAACGACAAAGTAAAAGAGAATGTCTGCGGTGCGTTTTACGTGGACTCCTCGTGTATCGATTGCGATGTCTGCCGGGACACCGCGCCTGACAACTTCACGCGCTGCGATGAGAATAATTATTCGTTCGTGTTCAAGCAGCCGCAGACTGAGGAAGAGCGTGTGCTTTGCGAAGAGGCGATGACTTGTTGTCCAGTTGAGGCGATCGGCAACGACGGGTAAATCCGTAACCACAGATTACACAGATTTTAAATCCGGATTTTTTTCCGTGTCATCCGTGGTTAAATGGACCTTGATAAGCTGATCTTCAAGAGTGATTGGGTAGGTTTGAATCCTAT
>DATHTI010000110.1:0-14983 GCA_035463335.1 Pyrinomonadaceae bacterium
GACTGCCGCCCGCCTCTTCAGTAAAGACAATCGAAACGATCTCCAATCGCTGCTTGACGCGATCGAAAGCAATCACGTTTCGATAAAACATCCACACTGCATCAGCCGGCGGATCGAGCGGCTGCGTCTGATCGTCGCGCAACGCGGGCTCAAACCACTGCGCCGCATCGTAACCGAGATACCCGACCGCGCCACCCGCAAACGGCACTAGACCCGGCCGCCGCGCGAGCGAGCGCCCGCGGAAATAATCTCTGACCCACTCAGTCGCAACTTTCAAAAACGATTCGGTCTTGCCGTCGCGCTCGACGATCGTGTGCAATCCCTTGCCGCGCACGATCATCTCCGGCTCGGCGCCGAGGAACGAGTAACGCGCGATTCGTTCACCACCTTCAACTGATTCGAGCAGGAACGAGTACGGCGAATCACCGGCGATGCGCATGAACGCACCGACCGGCGTGTGCAAATCCGCCAGCACCGAGCGCACGACCGGCACAACATTGCCCTGCCGCGCCTCGCGCTCAAACGCTTCAAATGATGGTGGTTGGAGATCGAGCATTTTGTGCTTTTTGTGCCTTTTTGTGGCTTATCCGAGCCGCGTACCGTTCAACCAGTGTCCACCGTCGACGACCAGCACAACACCGTTAATAAAACTCGCGGCGTCAGAACAGAGAAACACCGCGGCCTTCTCGATATCGGCAATTCTCCCAAAACGCCCAACCGGAATTTTCTTCAGTAGACGCTCCTTCACGGGCGCGGGCACGAGACGCTTCATACCTTCCGTGTCTTCGATTGGACCAGGCGCGATCGCATTCACGCGGATGCCGTAACGCCCCCACTCAACCGCGAGATTGCGCGTCAACGCATCGACACCCGCCTTCGCCGCAGACACGTGAAGCTGCATCGGCGTTCCGAGGTAATGAAGTGTCGCCGAAATGTTCAGGATTTGCCCGCGATGCTCCTTGAGCTGTGCAAAAGCCGCGCGACAGACATTGAACGTCCCCTTCAAATCGATATCAACCACGGTTCCGAAACCGTTCGGCGACAGCTCCTCCGCGGCACAAAGAAAATTTCCCGCCGCACCATTCACCACGATATCGATCTTGCCGAGCTGCTCGACGGTTTGTGCGACTGCCTTTTCAACCTCCTCCGGCTGACGAACGTCACTAGCAACAGCAATCGCCTTCCCACCATTCTCGTTAATCACCTGCGCCGCCGGCTCCAGATGGTCCAACTTGCGACTGACGAGTGCCACGGCGGCACCCGCTTCCGCCAGCGCCCGCGCCACGCCACCAGTAATTCCCGTCCCCCCACCAGTGACGAACGCCACTCGCCCTCTCAAAATTCCTTCGTTAAAAATTCTTTCACTCATATTCTGATCCGTCTTCATCCGTCTCTGCTATCCGCAAAATCCGCGGCTAAAATGGCCTCTTCCAATTTGAACTTCCCCTCGTATAAAGCTTTTCCAACGATAACACTGTCCACCCGCGCATCACGTAAGCGCTTAATATCATCGAGACTCGAAACACCACCTGACGCCGTGACTTTCACATTTGCCGATCGCGCAACCGCCAGTGTCTGTTCGATGTTTGGACCAGTGAGAGCACCGTCGCGAGCGATGTCAGTATAGATGATCCGTTCGACTCCACACTCCGCAACCGATCGCGCTAGATCGACCGCCATCAGCGGTGTCGCAGTTTCCCAGCCACGCGTCATCACGCGACCATCGCGCGCATCGATCCCAACACAAATCTTAGAACCAAAGCCGCTCACAAAGTCTTTTAGCTTTCCGGGTGCCTCCGCTGCCACCGTTCCCAGTACTACCCGCGCCACACCGGCATCACAAAGCTGCCGCACATCTTCGAGCGAGCGGACACCACCACCAAATTCGATCCGAACATCAACCGCGTCAACAATTCGCCTCAGCACCGCACGATTTGGTGATTCGGTTTCATTGAACGCGCCGTCGAGATCGACCACGTGAATCATCTCTGCGCCCGCGGCAGCAAACTCGCGCGCCACCTCAACCGGATCTTCATTGTAAACAGTCATCTCAGATTTGCGCCCCTGCAACAGTCGCACGCACAAACCATTCTTGAGATCGATTGCAGGTATAACGATCATTATTGACGGATCAAACTCATCACTTCGTCAAACAGCAAACCATTCGTCGCGATCGAATTGCCGCCATCCACCGTCCGCACACCGCGCCAGTCAGTAAACGTTCCGCCAGCCTCCTCCATAATCGGCAACAGCGGCGCGCAGTCCCACAAATTCATCACCGGATCCAGCATTATGTCTGCCCGGCCCGTCGCGACCAAAACATAACCATAGCAGTCGCCCCACGTCCGGCTCACCTTCGCGCGCGCTTGCAGCAACTCAGCCGCGCGCCCGAACCCGAACCGCGCGCACTCTGAAAAGCTCGTCGACAATAACAGCGCATCCTCGAGCTCAGCCGTTTGCGACACACGCGCGGGCTCGCCGTTCAAAAAACACCCAACGCCTTTCGCAGCCGAAACGATCTCGTCGAGCGCCGGTATATTCACGACTCCAACACTCATCTCATTCTCGATCTCGACCGCGATCAAGACTCCGTAAAGCGGAACACCGTGCACAAAAGCAAACGTGCCGTCGATCGGATCGAGTATCCAGCGGCGCCCCGACGCCCCGTGCAACTCGCCTTCTTCTTCACCCAGAATTCCGTCGTCAGGAAACCGCTCGGCAATCCGCTTGCGCAGGTAGCTCTCAGCCTCTCGATCTGCGATCGTGACGTAACTGCCGTCAGACTTTTTGCTCGTCTCCGGCTGCTTGCGAAAGTACTTTAACGTGATCTCGCCCGCGCCACGCGCGAGATCGACTGCAAACTCGAGCAACTCGTTAAGCCCCGTTTTCACCCCGTCCCTTTCTTCGTGATGCGAGTTCCTGTGCGATGTTATCGAGACTTACGCCACGGGCGACCAGCAACACCAGCAGGTGATACAAGAGATCCGCCGTTTCCGCAGTCAGCCGTGCGTCGTCGTCATTCTTTGCAGCGATGATCGTCTCGGCAGACTCCTCGCCGACTTTCTTCAGTATCTTATCGAGCCCTTCTGCAAAGAGATATGTCGTGTAAGACCCCGGCGGTCGCTCGCGCGCACGGCGCTCAATCAACTCGTATAATTGGCCCAACACAGGACCAAGCACCTGCGGTTGCGCTCCGGTGTCAAAACACGAAACCGCACCCGTATGACAGGCTGGTCCGGCAGGCTTGACTAACACGATAATTGCGTCCGCGTCACAATCGAGCGCAACGTTGATGACTTCCTGCGTGTTACCCGACGTCTGACCTTTGTGCCAGAGCTCGTTTCTCGATCGAGACCAGAACCACGTCTGTTTGGTTTCGAGCGTGCGCGCGAGACTCTCCCGATTCATGTAGGCGAGCGTGAGCACTTCGCGAGTCGCGGCATCCTGCACAATCGCCGGTATCAGCCCGCGCTCGTCGAAACGAATCTCGTCAAAGTTAATCATCGCACTTCCAGTCCACGACTTCTCAAGTAACCCTTCACATCACCGATCGACAGCTCGCCGAAGTGAAACAGCGACGCTGCCAGAACAGCACTCGCACCACCCGCCGTCAGCGCATCGTAAAAATGTTCGACTTTGCCGGCCCCGCCCGAAGCGATCACGGGAATTCGCACGGCGTCAGAAACTGCACGCGTCAACTCAATATCGTAACCGTTGCGTGTTCCGTCGCAATCCATGCTCGTCAAAAGTATCTCGCCCGCTCCGAGCTGCTCGGCACGCATGGACCATTCAATCGCATCCAGACCGACAGCGCGTCGCCCCCCGTGCGTGTAAACCTCCCAACCACCTTCCGCACGCCTGCGCGCGTCGATCGCGACGACGATGCACTGGCTGCCAAAAGTCTCAGCACAGGCTTTGATCAGGTCAGGATTATCAACGGCCGCGGTGTTCAAAGTGATCTTGTCGGCGCCCGCGCGCAGAATCGCGCGAATATCTTCAACAGAGCGCAAGCCCCCGCCCACCGTGAACGGGATAAATACCTCGTCGGCAACGCGACGAGCCAGCCCCGCAACAATGTCGCGGCGATCCGACGAAGCGGTGATGTCGAGAAACGTCAGCTCATCCGCGCCCTCCAGGTCGTAGCGCTTCGCCTGCGCGACCGGATCACCCGCGTCCCTCAGTGAGACAAAACGAATGCCTTTGACAACGCGGCCGTTATCAACGTCGAGACATGGAATGATTCGTTTTGCGAGCATCTTTTAGACGCGGATTAACGCGGATCCGTGGCGAAATTTCTCAACATCCGCAACCCGACATCCTGGCTCTTCTCAGGATGAAACTGCACGCCACAAATATTCTCTTCCGCCACTACCGACGCATAGCGCACACCATACTCAGTCTCACCCGCGACAACCTGCTGGTCCCTCGCCTCGCAGTAAAACGAGTGCACGAAATAACAGAACGATCCTTCTTCAACACCTTCAAACAACGCATGCAATCGCTTCTGATGAATCCGGTTCCAACCAATATGCGGCACGACGAGATCGCCAGTGAACCTCCGTACACTTCCTCTCAGCAACCCCAACCCTTGCGTCGATCCAAATTCCTCAGACTCATCAAACAGCAACTGCATTCCCACACACACACCAAGCAACGGCGTCCCCGCGCTCACTCTATCCTTCACCAACCGATCGAAGCCACGTTCTTTCAGCGCCTTCATGCACGCACCAAACGCACCGACACCCGGCAGCACCAGCCGCTCAGCTTCACGCAACACGCCCTCATCACCACTGACGATCGCCTCGCAACCGGTGGCCGCAAACGCCTTCTCCACCGAGCGCAAGTTGCCGACTCCATAATCGATGATCGCTACAGTCATGATCTCTAATTGAAGGAACTGGTTCTCTTGTTGTGGTTCACAATGACCCCTTCGTACTCGGCACGCCGAGGATGCGACTGTTTCGCTCAACAGCCTGCCGCAGCGCGCGCGCCGAAGCCTTGAACGTACCCTCGAGAATGTGATGCGTGTTGCGCCCGCGCAGGCAATCGATGTGAAGATTGAACTTCGCCGTCTCCGCAAACGAGCGCCAGAAGTGTTCCGCGAGCTCGACCGAGAAATTCCCGATCATCTGCCGTCGCGTCGGCACGTCGTAAACGAGATAAAACCGCCCCGACAGATCGATCACCGAGCGACACAGCGCCTCATCCATCGGCACCACCGCTTCACCATAACGATTTATTCCTGACTTGTCGCCGAGCGACTGGACCAGCGCCTGGCCCAACGTGATCGCGATGTCTTCAACGGAGTGATGATCGTCGATCTCGAGATCGCCTTTGCACGTCACCTGCAAGTCAAACAACCCGTGCTTCGCAAACAGCTCGAGCATGTGTTCGAGAAACGGCAAACCGATCGAGACGCTCGACTGTCCACTGCCGTCGAGATTGAGCTCAACCCGCACGTCAGTCTCCTTCGTCTTGCGATGGATGTTTGCGATTCGTGATTGCATCGTCATTTGTTTAGCCACAGATTTCACGGATTGCTTTTAACAGGTAATCGTTCTCGTCGGGCGTGCCGACGCTAAATCGAAAATACTCGCTCAACATCGGATAGCCACTCACGTCGCGAATGAGAATGTCGCGCGCCAGCAACTCGGTAAAAATATGTTTCGGATCCCCGTCCGATTTCACGAGCATGAAATTCGCCTGCGAAGCCACGGGCGCGAGACCATTGATTTGCGATAACTCAGCAAACAGGCGATCGCGCTCCGAGACGATCTGCCGGACGAGTGGGCGCAGCTCGCTCTCATAGTTCTCGACCGCAACTTCGGCAGCAAATTGCGAAAACACGTTGACGTTGTAAGGCAACACCGCTTTGCCAATCTCGCGTACGAGATCGGGCGACGCGAGCAGGTAGCCGATTCGCAAAGCGGCCACGGCCATTGCTTTCGAGAACGTCCGCAGCACGATCAGGTTCTCGTGCTCTTTTAGTAACGGAACGACTGAATGGCCCGCAAACTCGTGATACGCCTCGTCGATGACGACCAGGCCGCGCGACGTCTTGAGTAGACCTCTTAATGCATCATCATCGATCGCGCAACCAGTCGGGTTGTTTGGCGAGCAGATGATCGTCACGTCCGGCTGCTTTTCTTCGACAGCGCGCTGAAGCGCCGCGGCGTCGTACTGCAAGTCAGGAGTTAAAAAGATAGTTTCAACTTCACCGCCGAGCACCGTCGCCACTTGTGCATACAGCAGAAACGTTGGCACCGAAAGCAGGAGCTTCTTGCCTCGCTCCATCGTCACCATCAGCAACGCCTGGATGAGCTCGTTGGAGCCGTTGCCGGCGATGATTCCATCCGGTCTCCAGCCGGCGAAGGCAGCGAGGTGCTCATTCAGACTCGCGGGCACGAAGTCCGGATACTGCGACCACTTGCGCTGCGCAAACCTCCGCAGCACTTCCTGTTTAATGTGAGCCGGCGCATCCCACGGGTTCTCGTTTTGATTGAGCTTCAACGAAGCACGATGCGGCGCAAGCGTGTACGCCTTCACCGCGCGCACAGCAGGTTTTATAGAATCGATCCCTTCCTTCATAAATTTTGTGCTTTTTGTGCCTCTTTGTGGCTATCTTTACGAATCGACGCAGACCTTGCATGTCCGTCGAGTCCTTCACACTCCGCAAGCACCGCCACGCTCTCCGCCACTTTCGCAAATGCGTCTCTCGAATACCGCAACAAACTCGTTCGCTTCACAAAATCATAAACCCCGAGCGCCGACGAAAACCGCGCCGTCCTGCTCGTCGGCAGCACATGATTTGGACCAGCAAGATAATCGCCAACCGCTTCCGGCGTGTAACTTCCAAAGAAAATCGCACCCGCATGCCGGATCTGTTCCGCAATCGCATCATCATCACTCGTCACAATCTCAACATGCTCCGGCGCCAGCTCATCCACAAGCGCACACGCTTCAGCCAACGTCTCAACCAAAACAATCGCGCCGTAATCTCTCAACGATGCCTCAACAATCTCCCGCCGCGGCAACGACCCGGCTTGCCTTTCGACTTCCGCCGCCACGCTTCTCGCCAGCGACTCACTATTCGTGATCAGAACCGCTGACGCATCTTCACCATGCTCCGCCTGGGCCAACAAATCCGCCGCAATGAAATCCGCGCGCGCCGTCTCGTCCGCAACGATCACAACCTCGGTCGGTCCCGCGATCGCATCGATCCCAACAACTCCGAACACAAGCTTCTTCGCTGCCGCCACATACTTGTTACCTGGTCCAGTTATCTTGTCGACACGCGGCACAGTCTCCGTCCCAAAAGCGAGCGCGGCAATCGCGTGAGCGCCACCAACCGCATAAACTTCGTTGACGTTCAACTCAACTAACGCGGCCGCAACAGCAGGGTTCTCCGACAACGTGCGCGGTGGCGTCGCCACAACGATTCGCTCAACACCTGCGACCTGCGCCGGCACGACATTCATCACCACTGACGACGGATACGCAGCCGTGCCTCCCGGCACATACAAACCAACTCGCTCGAGCGGCGTGATCCGCTGGCCGAGCTGCACGCCTTCCCTCGGATTGATCGTCCACGATTCTTCAATCTGCCGCTGGTGAAACTCTCTGACGTTCTCGATCGCTTCGCGCAACGCACGCCGCACCCGTTCATCAGCACCCGCCGCACACCGTCGCAGCTCCTCCTCACTGATTCGTAATTGCTTTAACTCAACCTTATCAAACCGCGCCGTGTAGTCGATCAGCGCCTCATCTCCGCGCTTCCGCACGTCCTCGACGATCGCGGCCACAACACTCATCAGCTCCGCATCAAGCGCCACCGACCGTCCCGCCAGGCGCGCCACCAGCTCCCTCTTGTTAATCCTGCGAATCATGCAATCCTGTCTACCCCTAAACTACGGCCTCGAGCGCGCCTACCAGTCCTGCTACCTCTTCCGTTTTCAGTTGATAACTAGCGCGATTCACAACCAGTCTCCCCGTCGATTCCGCAATCTCCTCAACCACGGTCAACCCGTTCTCCTTCAACGTCACACCAGTCTCCACCAGATCAACGATCATATCCGCGAGCCCGAGCGCCGGCGCCAGCTCTACCGAACCCGAAAGCTGAATAATCTCCACCGGTATTCCACGCGCCCCAAAATGCGCGCGCGCAATCTGCGCATACTTCGTCGCGACCCGAATCATCCCCTGCACGTTCGTCATCGCCTGGGGATCCGCCGCCGCAACGACGATGCGACAACGCGAAATACCGAGGTCCAGCGGCAACAACAAATCAGCTTCTGACTCGAGCAACACATCACGCCCGACGATGCCGCAGTCTGCAATTCCATGCTCGACATACACCGGAACATCCGCCGGCTTCACGAAGATGAAACGATACTGCCGCGTCTCATCCATAAGCGCGAGACGACGCGAATTCACCCCATCGTTCAAGCGAATACCCGCGCGCGCCAGCAGCGCCAGCGCGCTCTCCTGCATCCGCCCCTTTCCGATTGCGATCGTAATCATGTTTCCTGACCGGTGTTGCGTCCAAGCACTTCCGTCAACGCGTCGAGATTGAGCACAAAGCCGACAGCCGGCTCGGCGCGTCCGAAACTGCCGGTTAGACCATCGTAACGACCACCGCGCCCGACACTTGCGCCCGCGCCATGTACGAAGATCTTCAAACTCAATCCGGTGTAGTAGTCGAGACTCGAGACGTCGCCGAGATCGACCTCAAATGCATTTTCGAAACCGAGCGACTCGATCTCGGTCCAGAGATCTTCGAGTGAATCCAGTGCCGCAAGCGAGCGAGCGTTTGTGATCGCAGTGCGGGCTGACTTGATAACGTTGCGCTTACCGGTGAGTTGAGTTGGTTGTGAAAAAGCGCGTGCTTCGACGTTGTCGTAATTTTTCAGGAAGCGCTGTAGCTCGGCAGTTTCGCGTGTATCGATTAAACGTCGCAGTTGTTCGCGCGCACGCTCTTCGAGATTCAGGCTCGCCGCGATGCCGTTGAAGATCTCGACGTTATTGATCGTGATGCAATAACGTGATTGCAGGTTGAGTCGCGACAGGATCTCAGCCGCGAGGCGCAGCACTTCGAGGTCCGCGAGCTTGCCACCCGTGCCGATCAACTCACAGCCGAGCTGCGTATTCTCGCGACGCCATTCTGCGTGTGACTGTGTTTGCTGGCGAAAGACAGGCGCTGCGTAACAGAAACGCAAGGGGCGCGGTCGTTCAGACAAGAGCGTTGCGGCCATGCGCGCGACCGAGCTGGTGACGTCAGGTCGCAGGGCAAGCAGGCGGCCGTCGCTGTCAGTGAAGCGGAAGCCGCGTTGAGCTTCGCGCTGGCCCATGCCCTGTTCGAAGAGGTCGTAGTAATCGACGGACGGCGTGATCACTTCCTCGTAATTCCAGCCCTCAAAGACTGACATCGCAACATCTTCCACGGTGCGGCGCAGGCGTGCTTCGGCGCCAATGTAGTAACGCATTCCGGCTGGAATTCTGGAGGTCATCGAATATGAACCCAAATGAAAAAACCCGCGAACCGATTCTGCGTCGGTAGCGGGTTTTGGAATCGTTTTTTGCGCTTTTTAGCTTGCTTCTGTCAGCGCTGCGAACACGATCGCCAGCCCGCCACCGGTGTGGTGGTGATGCCAGTGCGCATGATGGCCGCGATCGCTGCTAGACATCGTGGTGGGCTTATACCCGAGTGACAAGGCGATTGTCAAATATCTATCCGCCTGGAATAAACGGGCGCGACTGCACGATATAAATCTGCCCCTTCATGTAAGCCCACTCAATATCCTGATCGCGCTCGCCAAACACGCGCTTGATCGCCGTCGCCGCGCGCACCAATCGACGTATCACATCGTCAGTCAATACCACGCGATCGCCTTCGATCGGCACTTCCTTCACGCCGCCGTTCTCGTCAAACGTCAACAAGCTATCTTCAGCAGAGCGCGTCAACACCTTGATCGCGTTCGTGCGTGGGCGGAAAAGTATCTGCTCCGCAATGCGCTGCCCTTCGACCACCTTGATCCCCAGGCCGCGCTTGGCGCTGATGTAAATCGCGCCTTTGTTTTCATTATCAAAGGGATCCGTGCTGATCATCACGCCTGAGCTCTCGGAATTGATTCCTTCCTGCAACAGCACGGCCATGAAGATCTTCGAGTGGTCCACACTCGCGCGCTCGCGCGCCTCGTACGCTTCAAAGTTCCAGAGTGACGCCCACACCTTCTTGATTGCGTCAATCAACTGCTGTTCGCCACGTACGTTTGGCACAGTGGTGTATAGACCAGCGCCACTGAAATTCGGCAAGTCTTCCGAGTTCGAAGAGCTGCGCACGAACAGTCCTTTGTTCGCATATTCACGCGCGACCTTCTCCAGCACCCGCTGCCGGAGCTTCGGATCAAATTCAGCGCTTTCGATCTTTTGCCGTAGTTGGACCAGTTGCTCGCGGCGATACGCCGGGTCGTGTACAAACTTCTGATCGTTCAGCAAGCCATAGATCGTGTCGTCGAGTTTGTTGCGCTTGATGAAATCGTCGTAGTAGTAAAAAGGAATCGTGAAGCCGCTCGGCACGACGATGCCGGGCAGGCGCGCGTTCATAACTTCGCCGAGATTGGCGGATTTTCCGCCGTACGCAAGGCTCGATCGCGAACGCTGCTCCGCGAGATTCAACAGACGCGTTTCCGTGATGTTGTAACGCGGCTTCATCACGTCGAGTCGTTCGGCCTGGCGGCGTTGGTACTCGCGCAACTGGTTCATGTCGGCGCGCTTGATCGTGTAGTTCTCGCGCAACGTTTCGAACGAAACCCACCAGCCGTCGTACTGCTTCAGCAGCTCTTTCGCGTTTTTGATATACGCGTTTGGAAGGCCCCAACCTTTCGCCAGCAGGTTGATGTGTGAGAGCGGCGTTGATGGCTGCGAAGTGATGATGCCGGCGACGGGCGGAAGCTGGACCGGCACTTCGTCGAGAACGAGGATCTCGTTGAATCCGATCTCGACGTGGTCGTCGAGCTTTGGAATGATGTGGATGCGGCCGAGGCCTTTCGCGATGTTGAGTGCCTGGTACTCCTGCTCCTTTGCGATGTCGCTCTGCAACACGCGCTGCACGTTGGCAAGATCTCGTGACGCTTCTTCCTGGCGCAGTGAGTTTGGCTTAAATGCCACCGGCGCAAAGAACGATTTGTTGATTACGTCATAAGCGAGATGGATCTGATCGGCAGGAATCAGATCACCTTCCCAGAACTCAAACGTCCAACGCTTGATCGGAGTTTGATAGGCAAGCGTGCCGAGAATGAAGCGGCGATTTGGCTTGATGTAGTTGTTTACGAAAAACTCTTTGCCACGCTCGAGCGAGAGATACGTGCCGTTGACGAAGTCTTTGTGAAAACTGTAGCGCTTTTTGTTGACGTAGTAGATCTTGTTGCCGTCTTTGCGATCAATCACGATCATGACGTGCGGCAAAGCAAAAGGCGTGTTCGCGTCGTAGACAACGGAGATCTTGTCGAAATCAGCTTGAGATCTGATTGCGGGCAGAGACTTCGGGCCGCTCTGTGCGAAAACGGCAGAAGCAGAAACACAGATTAACACTGATAGCAAAAGCCGATTTTTTCGAGTCATAGCTTAGCAACGGAACGTTCGAGCAATGTTACAAGCTCGTCTATGTGATGTTTCTCCGTCAGAAAACTGTTGACGTTGACACGCATCGCGCGTCGACCGTGAAGCACCGTGGTCGTCAGCCACGCTTCACCGCTGCGCTCGATTATCTGCTGCAGCCGCTGCTGTAGGCGGTCGTTCTCCGCTCCTTCCAAACGAAAACAACACACCGCCGTCTCGACTTCACCAACGCACTTGAAATCTTTAAGCTCATCAATCCTTTGCGCCAGGTATTTCGTCAGCTCGATTTGATGTTCGACAGTCTTTGCATAACCCTCACGGCCCATGAACTTGATCGCCATCCAGAGCTTCAAAGAGTTGAAGCGGCGCGTGCCCATCTGCCCGTAACGGAAGAAGTCAAACTCGACATCGGCGCCGCCGCGATCCTCGCTCAAATACTCCGGCGTCATATCAAACGCATCACGCAGCACGCGCCCGCCATCCCGGACGAGTGTTGCGCCACACGAAAAAGGCACAAACATCCACTTGTGCGGATCGAATGTGATCGAATCAGCGCAGTTGATGCCGCGCAGCATGTCTTTGTGCTTTGGAGAGAAAGCGAGTGGTCCACCGTAAGCAGCGTCGACGTGATACCAGCAGCGGTTCTCGCGTGCGATCTCGGCCAGCTCTTCGAGCGGATCGATGACGCCAGTGGATGTCGTCCCGGCAACACCGACGACACAGCAAGGAATCAATCCCGCATCGCGATCTTTCGCGATCGCTTCGCGGAGTGCGTCTGGAATTATATGGAAGCGATTATCGGTCGGGATCTTTCGCAGAGCTTCACGTCCGAGGCCAAGAATGTCTGCGCTCTTGTCGATCGAGTAGTGACACTGTTCGGAAGCGTAGATCACGAGATCGCCGGGCGCCGTACGCACGCCGCGATCCTTGATGTTTCCGGCTACGCTGTCTCGCGCACACTTCAACGCGATCAAATTTGCTTCTGAGCCACCGCTCGCGAGCGTGCCGAAGCTTTGTGGTCCATAGTCCAGCAGATCGCAGAGCCAGCGGATCACGCGCGCCTCGAGCATGGCCGATGTTGGACCATTGCGCCAGGCGCCAGCGTTTTGATTGAGCATCGAGGCGAGTGCGTCGGCCCAGACGCCGATCGGCAGTGGCGTTGGATTGAACTGGCCGAAGTAGCGCGGGCTGGGGACGCCCATCGCGTTCGGGGCGATATCGTCGCGGAAGCGTTTTAAGATCGATTCGAGCGCGATGCCCTTCTCTGGCATCGGTTCGTCGAAGAGTCTTTCGAGCTCAGCGGGCGTGGCTTCCGGCGTCACCCTGCGTTTAGCGAGGCCTTCGACGTGGTCGGCGATAATCTGCGCGACTGCCGGGCCCAGGTAACGGTGTTGCTCAACAAAATCGTCAATCATGATCTATGCTTCGGGTATGAATGGGTTCGAGCAAGCTTTAGTATCGAACATGGGTAGCTTCAACCTCTATCTCCCAACCGAAACCGTAGCACGGTTGGGCGACTACTACAGTTTACTCACACGCTGGAATGATCGGCTACACCTCGTCGCTCCCTGCGCGCCGGAGGAGTTCGCGGTCAGGCACGTGCTCGAGTCATTGCTGCTTTTGCGGTATTTACCATCCGAGGCTTCGGTCGCCGACATCGGCTCTGGCGGAGGCTTACCAATCATCCCCTGCCTGATCGCACGCCCGGACCTCGAAGCAACGTTAATTGAATCCTCACAGAAGAAGGTAGTCTTCCTGCGTGAAGCTCTAACCCGTCTCAGTCTCCCTGCTGACGTTGTTGGAAAGCCCTTCGAAGACGTTCCCGCGCCGCCGGTCTCGTTCGTCACCTGTCGTGCTTTGGATCAGTTCATGCGGAAACTGCCGGCGCTGATCAACTGGGCGCCACGGAACAGTACTCTACTGTTGTTTGGCGGTGAGACGCTGGGACAGCAATTGAGGCGGGCCAGCGTGACCTTCGAACAACTCCTCATCCCACAATCCGAGAAACGCTACCTCTTTTTAGCCACGGATTAACGCGGATTTACGACGGATCTTCGCGTACGACCTCGGTGGGTTTTTTGTCTTCGCGGAGGCCTTGGAATGAGGGGTGGCGGATGACACCTTCGTCAGTCCACTCCGTGAACGCGACCTCACCGACGAGCTTTGGCTCGGTCCAGACGGCGCGGCGCAGGCCGGGATCTTTGGGGATTTCGGCGAAGGGGCGTTTGTCCACGGCAATGCGATCAAGTTTCTTCTTTAACTCGACGCGCATCGTGTTTGTGTAACCAGTCCCCGCGCGCCCGGCGTAGATCAGTTTGCCCTTGTCGTAAAACCCGAGGATTAAAGAACTGAACGGGATGCCTTTGTCAGACAGTGTATAGCCTGCAATCACAAACTCCTGCCGCTTGATACACTTGATCTTCATCCAGTTGCGATTGCGCGTCGACTCGTATGCCGAGTCAGCCAGCTTCGAGACGATCCCCTCCAGCCCGAGCTTGCATGCTTCCTTGAAAAACTCCGCACCGTTCCCTTCGATGTGATCGCTGTAGCGAAGTATTCCAGTGTCACTCAGAGGCGCCAGCAACTCCGCAAGGACGCGCTTCCGCTCGCGCAACGGCGTCCGCGTGATATTGAATCCCTCGATATAAATCAAATCGAACACGTTGAAGATGAGGCCCGCGGCGGCGCCCTTATTGATCGAGTTTTGCAACCGCTGAAAACTCGCACGCCCGGACGGATCGAGCGCAACGATCTCTCCATCGAGTATGGCGCTCTTCAACGGCAACGCTTTCACTGCCTTGCCCACACTCGCAAACTTTGCCGTCCAGTCTTTCCGGTTTCTCGTCCAGAAACGAACCTGACGTCCTTCCAAATGACACAGCAAACGGTAGCCGTCGAATTTCAACTCGTGAAACCACGCATCGCCCGGCGGCGGTTTATCAATCAGTGTGGCAAGTTGGGGCGGGACAAATTCGGGCATCGACATCTTGCGCGCACCTGGCAGATTCTTGATTTGTTTTAAGTTCATGAGAGTTTTGTTAGCGGCATCGAGTTTGCAAATTCACCACAATGACATGATGAATTGTACTGAAAGAAGTCAACGCGAGATGTATGCTACACGGCTAATGACCGAGATTTATCATCTGGTCCAGCCACGCGGACAGCATACGATATGCGGGCTTAGGATAAGTCGTGTCACGTCAGAACGAAAGACCAATACGCTGCAACTCGTGAACGATGTAGAGCCAAACCTGACGATTTGCAAACATTGCGAGAGGATACAGGGGCAGGATTCGATGGGGAACTAATAGTAGGGGCGGCCCTCCGTGGCCGCCCCAGCGTGGAAACACAATGTGGTAGGTAAACC
>DATHTI010000111.1:0-5674 GCA_035463335.1 Pyrinomonadaceae bacterium
ATGCCGGTTCATCCCATTGGACAGGAGAAGAAGAAGGGAACGATCGGAAGTCCTTACGCGGTTCGCGACTACTACGCGATCAATCCCGCTTACGGCACTGCCGCTGATCTGAAACGACTCGTGCGTGAGGCACACGCGCGCGGTTTGAAAGTCATTATCGATATTGTTGCGAATCACACTTCGTGGGACAGCGTGCTCATGAAGCACCCGGAGTTTTACAAGCGTGATGCCGCAGGCAAGATCACTTACCCGCACGACTGGTACGACATCGCCGCGTTGAATTATGGCAATCAGGATCTGCGGCGTTACATGACGGATATGCTCAAGCATTGGATCCGCGAGTTTGATCTCGATGGATTCCGTTGTGACGTTGCAGGCGAAGTGCCGACAGACTTCTGGGAGAATGCGAGGCGTGAGCTTGAACAGATCAAACCCGATATCGTGATGCTTGCGGAAGCGCACAAGGCTGAGTTGATGGTGAGTGCGTTCGATCTCGATTACTCGTGGCCGCTGCATAGTGCGTTGACTGACGTTTTGCAGGGACGAAAGCCCGCTTCGGCTCTGCGTGACGCGTGGGAAAAGGAAGTCAAAGAGTGGCCCAAAGGTGCTTTGCACATGCGGTTTTCTGATAACCATGACGAGCGACGCGCGATCGCGCGGTTTGGTGAACCAGCGGCGCTGGCTGCGTCTGCGTTTGTGTTCACTTTGGATGGCGTGCCCATGATCTACAACGGCATGGAGGTTGGAGATACGACGGAGTCGGGTGCGCCGGCGTTATTCGAAAAGCTGCCGATCTTCTGGGCCATTGCCGAGCGTCGCAAGGAGTTTCCAGCGTTTTACAAAAACATCATGGCGCTGCGGCGATCGAGCGTGGCGTTGCGGAGGGGAACGCTCGAGTGGGTGCCAAACTCGGACGAGTCACGTGTGGTGACGTTTGTTCGTCGCGCGGGGAATGAGGACGTTTTGGTCGCGATCAACTTTTCGAGCCGGCCGTTTTCCGGATCCATCGCCGGGCAGAATGTCTCGCTGGATGCCTGGGGTTACAAAACTTTTCGGAAGAATTAACCGCGGATGACACGGATTGTTTTACTGATTTTACTCGGGTGCCACGTTGCGATGGCGCAGGTGGACGATGCGCATTGGACCACCGCGGCGAAGAATGGTTTTGGCACGTCGAACACGCTCGCTTCGAAGGTCTGGTTCACGCTCGCAGATGGTGTGATGACGGAGGTTTTCTATCCGACGGTCGATATGCCGAACGTGCAGACGCTGCACTTTTTGATTGTCTCGGACGCCTGGATCGACGATGAAATCGCGAACACTTCGCATCGACTCGAGCTGCCGAACCCGCGCTCACTTACGTTTCGACAGATCAACACCGCGAAGAATGGTCAATATACAATCACCAAGACTTACATCACTGATCCACGACACAACACGGTATTGATCGACGTCAGTTTCGATACGAAGACCGACGCGGATTTCTATGTCATTTACGATCCGTCTTTGAACAATAGCGGTCTGCATGATTCAGCGTCGCGCAATCGCGATGCGCTGCTGGTGAAAGAGAAGAATATCGCCTCCGCATTGATCTCGAGTTGCGGTTTTTCAAATGCCGAAACCGATAATCGTGGCCGAGCTGCCAGTAACGTTGTTTATATCGCCCAACTCAAGCGGAACAAGTGCACGCTCGCGCTTGGATTCGGTGAAACTACAGCAAAAGCGACTGCGGCTGCGCGTGCTTCGCTCGCCCGGGGATTCGCCGTTATCCAACGCGAATACGAGGCCGGCTGGCTACGATATGTCGCGACCTTGCCTCGCATCGGCAAACATCAGCAACAGCTCAACATGGCGGCGATGGTCCTGAAGGGCCTCGAAGACAAGACTTATCGCGGCGGCGTGATTGCGTCGCCATCGACTCCGTGGGGCGGTGGGCCAAACGCCAACGAGCCGAATACTACTGGCTATCGCGGCGTTTGGGCGCGCGATCTGTATCACGTTGCCACGGCATTCGACGCGATGGGCGATCGCGCTACCGCGAATCGTTTGCTTGACTACCTCTTCGGTGTGCAACAGCAGCTTGACGGAAGCTTCCCGCAGAATTCATTCGTCGATGGCCGTCCGATCGGTCGTGGAGTACAGATGGACCAGGTGGCGCTGCCGCTCGTGCTGGCTTATCAGTTTGGACGTCATGACCGAACGTCCTGGCTCCGCCATATCAAACTTGCGGCGGACTTTATCGTGCGTAATGGACCACGCACGGATCAGGATCGCTGGGAAGAGAAGTCAGGCTATTCGCCGTCGAGCCTCGCGGCGCAGATTGCGGGCCTCGTGTGCGCGGCTGAGATTGCAAAAGCCAATCGCGATGATGCGTCAGCCAAAAGATATCTCGATACTGCCGACAACTGGGTGAAGAACATCGAAAAGTGGACCGTCACAAAAGGCGATGGCGCGACTCACTACCTGCGGATCACCGCAAACGACGATCCCAACGACGGCGCCAGGATGGAGATCAACAGCAGCAGTCGTGTTGTCGATGAGCGAAAGGTCCTCGACGCCGGTTTTCTGGAATTGGTGCGGCTTGGTATCAAACGGCCAAACGATCCGCTGATCGTCGAGTCGCTGAAGCTTATCGATCAATTAATAAAAGTTAGGACGCCTGCGGGCGATGCGTGGTACCGCTACAATCACGACGCCTATGGTGAAACTGCGGACGGCCGCGAGTATGACGGTCGCAACGGCGTCGGGAGGCTCTGGACCCTCTTGACCGGCGAGCGCGGGGAGTATGAATTAGCGGCTGGCGATATCGCCTCCGCGCGCAGGCGGTTGGATACCCTTGCTGGTTTCGCCAACGATGGATTGATGATTCCGGAGCAGGTTTGGGATCGGGAAGATAGTCCCGCAGCGAGTCTTCGTTTTGGTGCGGGGACTGGATCGGCGACGCCGCTCGCGTGGTCCATGGCGCAGTTTATTCGACTCGCGATGAGTATCGAGCGCGGGCGCAATGTGGAGACACCGGGAGTCGTGTGGGAACGCTATGGTGGCCGCGGATAAAACGGATTCAGGACTGATTTTCGCCGCTGATCTTGGCGGGACGCATCTTCGTGCCGCGACTGTGGATCGCAAGGGGCGAATTCATTCTCGATCAAAGCAGAACACCCCGCAGGTCAAAGAAGCGACAGCGATCGTCGATGCGATTGTCGGAGCCGTTCATGAATGTAGCAGCGATGAGATCTCTGCGGTCTCGCTGGTTGTTCCCGGGACTGTGAAGGTCGAGGAAGGGGCGGTCGTGAAGGCGCCAAACCTTCCGTGTCTGGATGGGTTTCGTCTCGGAGCGGCGTTGTCGGCCCGGCTCGATCTTCCTGTGATTCTCGAGAACGATGCTAACGCTGCGGCGGTCGGTGAGATGTGGCAGGGCGCGGCGGTGGGCTGCAAGACGATCATTTGTCTGACACTTGGCACGGGCGTCGGCGGTGGCATCATTCTCGATAGCAAGTTGTGGCGCGGTGTGGATGGTGCGGCGGCTGAGATTGGGCACATGTGCGTCGATCCGTTTGGTGGCGTGGCGTGTACGTGTGGCAGTCGTGGTTGTCTGGAGGTTTTTGCATCAGCGACCGCAATCGTGCGGATGACGCGTGAGGCCAGCCCGCGCTATCCCGATTCGATCCTGCAGGGGAAAGAGGACCGCACTGCTGAGATGATCTTCGAGGCGGGGAAGCAGGGTGATGAATTGGCGCTCGAGATATTTCGACGCATGGGCGTTTATCTGGGGATAGGGTTGGCGAATCTCATTAATATTTTGAATCCCGAGATGATTGTGATTGGTGGTGGAGTAGTGAATGGTTGGGCGTTGTTCGAGAAGCACATGCACCAGCAGGTTGAGGAGCGCGCGTTTCCGTTGCTGGCCGCCCGCGTGAAGATCGTGCGTGCGAAGTGCGGGGATGATGCCGGCTTGTTGGGGGCTGCGCGCCTGGCGTTGAGAGATTAGTTCACAGGAATCTTGTAAAAAGCTTATGAAACCTCTCCTTGTACTCACATTGTTGTTAACCACCGGTACATCTGCCTTCGCGCAGGACATCACATCACTGGAGAAAATCGGCCCTGTAGTAAGTCTCATCAAAACTGAAAATCGCGTCACCCTCACCTGCCAGGACAACTCCCAGGTCCAGCTAACAATCCTTGCCCCGGATCTCATTCGCGTCCGCGCCTCATTCACAAAACAAATCCCGACGAAAGATCACTCATGGGCCATCGCCAAACATGACTGGTCCACACCACGCTGGACGCTCAAAGAATCACCAACCGCGATCACGATCACGACCGCCGAGCTCGAAGTCACGATCCAGCGTTCCCCTTTATTAATCTCTTTCCACGACGCCCGCACGCATCAGCTCCTCAACGCCGACGAACGCCCGATGTCCTACGACGCCAACGGTCGCTTAACAAACATACTTTTCGACCCCAAAGCAGGCTCATTTGTCGCGGCCTCGAAGAAACTCGGCTTCGATGAACACTTTTACGGCCTTGGGGAAAAAGCTTCTCGTCTCGACAAACGCCGCAGCTCGTTTATCAACTGGAATTCAGACACGCCCGGCTACATCGAAGGCAGAGATCCGATTTACCAGACCATCCCGTTTTACCTCGGCCTGCAACGCGGCATCGCCTACGGCATCTTTTTCGACAACAGTTATCGCAGCTATTTTGACTTCGGGAAGTCGTCGCAGCAGCGCGCGTGGTTTGGCGCTGAAGGCGGCGAGATGAACTATTACTTCTTCTACGGTCCCTCGATCAAAAAGATCCTCGGTCGTTACGCTGACCTCACCGGTCACATGCCCCTCCCGCCACTCTGGGCGCTCGGGAACCAACAGAGTCGCTGGAGCTATTACCCGGACACCATGGTTGAAGAAGTGGTGAACGAGTATCGCAAACGCGACTTACCACTCGACGTCGTGCATCTCGACATCGACTACATGCACGGTTATCGAGTCTTCACTTTCGACAAGGAAAGATTTCCCGATCCGAAAGCACTAACAGGCAAACTGGCTCGTCAGGGCGTGAAGGTCGTGACGATCGTCGATCCCGGCATCAAGCATCCGACCGACAAGAACGAGCGCTACCACGTCTTCGATCAGGGAGTGGAAAAGAACTACTTCCAGCGCCGTCGCAATGGCGATCTGTTTGTGCCACGCGTCTGGCCCGGCGAGAGTGTTTTCGTCGATTACACGATGCCCGAAGCGCGGCGCTGGTGGGGCGACCTGCATCGCGTTTACACCGACAACGGTATCGCCGGTATTTGGAACGATATGAATGAGCCGTCTGACTTTGTGGATCAGACCGGCAAGAACCAGCTTGACGTGGTCAGCTACGACGAGGGCGAGAAAACCACTCACGCGAAGAATCGAAACACGTTTGATTTGTTGATGTCGCGCGCGACGTACGAGGGACTCGAGCGATTGCAACCCGACCGCCGTCCGTACGTCATCACGCGCGCGGCGTATGCGGGCATTCAGCGCTACGCGACGATGTGGACTGGCGATACAAACAGCACATGGGACGCGCTCGCGCTCAACATTCCGATGTTTACTTCCATCGGTTTGTCAGGCGAGCCTTTTGTTGGCAGCGACGTCGGTGGTTTCATCGGGCGCGGCAATGGCGAGCTGCTGGTGCGTTCTTA
>DATHTI010000112.1:0-2778 GCA_035463335.1 Pyrinomonadaceae bacterium
ATGTCGAGCGTGTAGGCGCGTGGGAGCTGCGGCTCGGCCTTCTGGTGTTCGCGATATTGCTCGAGCGTGATGGGACGATATTCGGCGACGACGAACTGCGAGCGATCCTGAAACGTTTCGAGTTTGCCGGTGATGCCCCAGAGGCCGGGTTTGATCTCTTTCTGCGTTTCGAGTGTCTCGCCCCAGATTTTGAGCGCGATGGTGCCGGTGGCGTTGCGGGCGGAGGCGTCACAGAAGAGGCGGCCCTGCTGCGTGCGGCGCTCGCGGACGGAAGTGACGAGCACAATCAGCCAGAGGTCTTCGCCGTGTGGGATTTCGGGGATTGGGATGTTACCGCGCAAACTTTTTGACCTCGGCGTCCATTCGGCCGGTGAGCATGAGGGCGATCATTTTGTAGTCGCCCATGAATGACCAGAGCGGGTATTTGAATGTCGCGGGTTTGTTTTTCTCAATCAGGAAATGCGCCAGCCACGCGCAGCCGTAACCCGGCACGAAACCCAGAAAGAACAGCCACCACTTTCCTATGGCAATCAGATAAATCAACAACGAAATACCCGCGGTGGTTCCGATCAAATGTAGCCATCGCGTCGCCGGCCGGCTGTGCTCGGACACATAAAACGGCCAGAACTCGGAGAATGATCTGTATCGATCCGCAGTGTTCATCCGTGCAAATCCGTGGCTAGATTTTCCTCAACGTGCTCGACGCGGCTCATCCCAATGAGCGAGGTCGTGATTCCAGGCGTGGAACGAACAAACTCAATCGCCTTTTGCGGTGGAATGCGTCCCTGCAAGAGTGACGCACTCGTCACTACCGTCACACCAAGCCCCTTGGCCTCTTCAATAACACTCGTCGCCTCAGGCATCCTCACATTGAACGGCAGTTGAATAAAATGAAACCCGTGCTGTTCGCCACCAACCTCACGCGCTAGCTCGACCATGCGCGCCAGCGAATGATGCTGGCCCGAGTTCGGCGGCATCCGAAAGCCATTCCAGGTCGCCACTCCGTAATGCGCGAGCTTACCTCCTCGCCGGTTCTCCTCGAGCCGTTCAAATGCACGCTGCAAACGCGCATAAAACTCCTCGTCAGAAACGTGCTGCAACTGCGACTCCGGATTGTGAATGTAATAAACGTCGATACACTCGAGGCCCATGTTTCTGAGCGACTGATCGATCTGGCTCTGAAGGTACGGCGGCGTCATGCAATGACCCGCGACGATATCTTCGAACGAAGCAATCCCCGGGTTCACGAAAGTCTCGATTACATACTGAGCCACATTTCGCGGCGGCGCGCCGTCGAACGGCAAGTAGCCGCCTTTCGTGCAGATCACGAGCTCTTCGCGCGGGATGCCGTGCTCGTTTGCGAGTAGCTTGAGCGCGGCGCCGATGGAGCGTTCGCTTCGCTGGAAACGATAGTTGGCGGCAGTGTCGATGACGTTGACGCCAAGCTGCACGGCGCGAACAACCGACTGTGTGTAACCGGCGTCGGTTGCTTCGTCGGCGTCGCCGAGATACGTGCCGATGCCGATCGAGGAAAGTACGAGGCCGTGTTGCTCTCGAAAGTGATCCGGCGCGAGGCGATCGGCAAAGCGTTCGCGATAACGGGCAGTGCCCTCGGGTGTTGCGCATTTAGTTGGCATAGCGAGCGAATGTTAACAGCTTTAGTTCAGAGTTCAACCTTTAGGTTGCACCGCCGGCAAGCTAAGCTTGAACTCTGAACGGCGGGTTGTTAGTTTGTGACCACAATGTCATTACGAATGCAGTCTTCGCTTGATGTCAGCGAAGACGACCTCCAGCAGATTTCCTCCGAGTCTACGAAACTCGTCTTCGAGTACCTGACGACCATGGCCGAACGTCAGGTGCGTGCCGAAAATCACGCCGGCAAAACGCTCGCCGCGATCGATACTGATCTATCCAGCGAAGGACGACCACTCGATCAGCTTCTCGCGGAATGTCGCACCGTGATGGACTTCAGCCGCCACAACGGCCACCCGCGGTTCTTCGGTTACGTTGCATCGCCATCCACACCCATCGGCGCTTACGCCGATCTGATCTCGTCTGCTCTCAACGCAAACATCACCTGCTGGCGTTCCGGCCCGGCGGGCACCGAGGTCGAGCGCATGGTCGTACGCTGGCTCGGCGCGCTGATTGGCTACGATCGCGATGCCAAAGGATTGTTAACAAGCGGCGGCTCGATGGCAAACATGATCGCGCTGCTGATTGCGCAGCGTCGCAAGTCCGGCGCCAATATCTCGCGTCACGGGCTTTGGAACTCTGGTCCACCAATGACGCTCTACGCGTCTGAAGAAGTTCACATGTCGATTGCAAAGGCGGCGGACATTCTCGGCTTCGGACGCGACCAGGTGCGCGTGATCGCGTGTGATGAGCGACAGCGAATGCGCGTCGATCTGCTGCGACGAAAGATCGAAAACGATCGACGCGAGGGATTGCGGCCTTTTTGCGTCGTCGGCAGCGCCGGAACGGTCAATACCGGTGTCGTTGATCCGCTGAATGAGATCGCAGATGTCGCGGCGGAATTCGATCTGTGGTTTCACGTCGATGGCGCTTATGGTGCGCCCGGTTCATTGGACGAGCGCAAGAAACATCTCTTCGCCGGTTTCGAGCGGGCTGACTCAGTTTCGCTCGATCCGCACAAATGGCTTTACGTTCCGGTTGATGCGGGATGTCTGCTGTTTCGTGATGCTGACGCAGCGCGCGCGCCGTTCAGCACTGAAGATGCCGACTACATTAAAACGCATGGCTACACTGACGAAGAGGCTT
>DATHTI010000113.1:0-7264 GCA_035463335.1 Pyrinomonadaceae bacterium
CCGCCGTCGTGTGTTGCACATAAAGCACAACCACACCTTCACGCTGTCCTGACTCCGTGAGCTTTTCCTGGACCTGATCAGTGAACTCAACCAGCTCTTCGCGGTTGCGCGACCTGACCTTCAAAACATTCATTTCTTCAATAACGCCCAACCAGTCGGAAGCACCGCGGCGGCGAGAGCGATCTTTATCACATCACCCACGAGGAAACGACCGACCGCAGGGTAGAACGCGACTGCCAGACTGGAGTTAGTAATGATCGCAAACCAAACCCAACCGCCCAGCAGAATAACTGCGGAACCAACGGCCATTGCAGCGACAGCAGTTGTATAGCGCTTGTCCCAGCCATGTTCAGCAAATGCGCCGGTGATGAAAGCCGCAGCCGGAAATGCCACCAGATAGCCGCCGGTCGAACCTAAAAAACGCAGGATTCCGGGCGGTCCACCAGGCGCAAAGAACGGCAATCCGATTGCCCCTTCGATCAGGTACGCAATTACAGCAGCCGCGCCGAGACGAGACCCCAGCAAAGCGCCGGTCAATAACACAGCGAAACTCTGCCCCGTGATCGGTATCGGGCCAATGTGAATCGCAAACTGCGCACACGCGGCGATGAACAAACTAAAAACAACCACCAGCCCCGCGGAACGCACCGAATCGAGCGGCGCGAGCGCCGCTCCCATCAACGTGTCAGCCTTAGCGTAGCTACTCATAAGTTCCCGTCTTTTACTTTTGAGTTCTTTCTTTACTTTCGTGCTTTTTGTGCCTCTTTGTGGCCACTCTTTTTTGTGCCTTTTTGTGGCTAATCGCCAGCGACCCGGCTCGCGATCTCTTCCTCAACCGGACGCGGCTCCATCGCAGTCGTGCCAATGCGCATGCCGTGGAACGAACGCCACACGAAGAATACTGACACGAGAAAGAACACGAGCGCCAGTATGCGCGTCAGCGTCGGATCGCCATTGCGTGCGGTCAAACTCACCGCCAGCTCAACCGCGAGCAGTCCAAACAGCGTCGTAAACTTGATCACCGGATTCATCGCCACCGACGAAGTATCCTTGAACGGATCACCAACCGTATCGCCAACGACGGTCGCATCGTGCAGCGGCGTCCCCTTCATCTTCAGATCGACTTCGACGACTTTCTTCGCGTTGTCCCATGCGCCGCCGGCGTTCGCCATGAAGATCGCCTGGTACAAACCGAAGATCGCGATCGAGATCAGGTAACCGATAAAGAAGAACGGCTCGACAAACGCGAACGCAAGTGTCGAGAAGAACACGGTCAGGAAGATATTGAACATGCCCTTCTGCGCGTACTGCGTGCAGATCTGAACAACTTTCTTACTGTCTTCAACCGAGGCTTTCTCGACGCCTTCGAGCCGGATGTTTGCCTTGATGAACTCCACCGCGCGGTAAGCGCCCGTGGTCACGGCCTGGATCGATGCACCCGTGAACCAGTAGATTATCGCGCCGCCCGTGATCAGTCCGAGCACGAACGGAGCATGTAGCAGCGACAGGCTTTCGACGTCGGTGCGCAAACCATTTGTAAGCGCCATGATGATCGAAAAGATCATCGTAGTCGCTCCCACGACTGCCGTTCCGATCAGCACCGGCTTTGCTGTCGCTTTGAAAGTGTTACCCGCGCCGTCATTCTCTTCGAGAAGGTGTTTGGCGCGCGAGAAGTTGACGTCCATATTGAAGTCCTTCTTGACTTCTGCTTCGACGTTCGGCACCTGCTCGATCAGTGACAGCTCGTAGACTGATTGCGCGTTGTCGGTCACTGGACCATAGGAATCGACCGCGATCGTTACTGGCCCCATGCCGAGGAAACCGAACGCTACCAATCCGAAACCAAACACCGGCGCCGCAACCGGAGCGACCATCAACGCACCCAGACCAAACCCCGTGTCAGCGCCGAGATTCGTGAAGAAGTACGCGATGGCCATCAGGCCGACGATGCTGATGCCCAGCCAGTAGCCTGAGAAATTGCCCGCGACGAGACCGGAAAGAATGTTCAGAGATGGTCCGCCTTCACGCGACGAGGTCACGACTTCGCTGACGTGCCGCGACTCGGTCGAAGTAAAGATCTTCACGAGCTCGGGAATCAGCGCGCCCGCCATCGTGCCGCAGGAAATGATGCAGGCAAGTTTCCACCAGAGCGT
Source organism: Pyrinomonadaceae bacterium (assembly GCA_035463335.1). Classification (GTDB taxonomy): domain Bacteria; phylum Acidobacteriota; class Blastocatellia; order Pyrinomonadales; family Pyrinomonadaceae; genus PSRF01. The sequence goes on from DATHTI010000113.1 coordinate 2,154, forward strand.
GGTGTTGCCGGCAAGCGCGGGAATCGTCAAATAAGAAACGACGAACGTGATCACAACCGAAACGATCGAAGTGATCCACACGAGCGACGTCAACGGCGCTTCAAAGTTCATCGAATTCGCATTCTTGTAACGTGCCTTCGCGATCGCGTCGTTGATGAAATAGGAGAGCGCACTCGCGACGATCATCATCACGCGCATGATGAAGATCCAGACCAGTAGCTGCACCTGCACGATTGGATTGGTAACACCGAGGATAATAAACGTGATCAGCGCTACGCCCGTGACGCCGTAGGTTTCAAAACCGTCGGCGCTCGGTCCGACTGAGTCGCCTGCGTTGTCGCCCGTGCAGTCGGCAATCACGCCCGGGTTGCGCGCGTCGTCTTCCTTGATCTTGAAGACGATCTTCATCAGGTCGGAACCGATGTCGGCAATCTTCGTGAAGATGCCGCCCGCGATACGCAGCGCCGCCGCGCCGAGCGATTCACCAATCGCGAAACCGATGAAGCATGGTCCTGCGTAACTGCCCGGAATGAACAGCAGAATGCAGAGCATGATCAGCAGCTCGACGCTGATCAGCATCATGCCGATGCTCATGCCGGCCTTTAACGGAATCGCGTAAAGCGGAAACGGTTTGCCTTCGAGACTGGCAAAAGCGGTGCGCGAGTTTGCGAAGGTGTTGACGCGTATGCCGAACCAGGCGACGCCGTAACTGCCCGCGATACCGATCAAACTAAACAGCAGAATGATGATGACGCGGAACGGCTCCATCCCCGACAGCACGCCGAAGTAAAGAACGATTACGACGGCGATGAAGGCCTCCAGAAGGAGAATGAACTTGCCCTGCGTGATCAGGTAAGTTTTGCAGGTCTCGTAGATCAGCTCGGAAATCTCGCGCATTGCGCGGTGCACCGGCAGTCTCTGGAGGTTCATGTAAATCGCGAGCCCGAAACCGAGCCCGAGAACGCAGATAACAATGCCAAACAGCAGCAAATTATGGCCGTTTATGCCGTTCAGAAACGTCACTTGGGAGAGATCCGGCAGTTCCAGGCTCGCTTCGCCCCCTGGGTGGGATTGCGCGTAAGTTGGAATGCCAAGAGCCAGTGTCGTAACGGCGGCCGCAATGAAAATTGCTGCACGGCGCAGTGTCAGCGATAGTTCCACTTCGAAAATTCCTTTCGATTTGTCTAGGTTATGGCGAGATACGCTTTACGAAAACGCGTATTATCCACAGATTACACAGATTTTTCAAAGAGAGACGTTGATTTGGGTTGTGTCTTGGGACACTACCGTTGGTTTGACCCCGCTTTAGAGTCAACGCCGAAGGCGTTCGCTAATTGCAGCCCAGGGTTCGAGCGCAGGCGAGAACCCTGGGATTACCAGTAAAAATGGGCATCAACCCTGAAAGGGTTCGCCAGTCGCGGAACCCTTTTAGGGTTCGTCGGTATTGGGGATCCAAACCCAGGGTTCTTGCTGCGCTCGAACCCTGGGCTCAAATTAGCGAACGCCTTCGGCGTAAGTTAAGAAACTGCCTCTTGAATCTGCGTAATCTGTGGTTGGTTGCGTGTTCCTATCCAGCGCCGGATCGAGTCGAGCATGATGACCACGGCGGCGACCATGATGATTGCCGTCAGGCTGGTGTTGATGATGCCCTGGACCGACGTTTCCGGATTTTGCGCGAGCGGCCAGAAGATGTCGGTAATCGATTTGAAGCCCGCCACAAGCGTCGTCGTGCTGACAAACGCGAGCGGCATGATCGTCACCCACGCATATCGCGCGCGTCCGGAGTTGATGATTATGGTTGTTGCTACGCATAAGGCCACCGCAGCCAGCAGTTGATTCGCGATACCAAACATCGGCCAGATCGTGGAAATCGAGCCAGACCAGATGAAAGCCGCCCACGCTGTGACGACGAGCGCCGATGTCACGATCGATCCCGGCAGCCACGTCGGCTCTTCGAGTTTCTTGTAAAAACGCCCGCCGAATTCGCCCACCAGAAAACGCGCGACACGTGTGCCCGTGTCAATCGTTGTGAGAATGAAAAGCGCTTCAAACATGATCGCGAAGTGATACCAGTACTTCATCAACCCGCCGAGACCCGGTATGCCGTCGAAGATCTTCGCGATGCCGAGCGCGAGCGTCACGGCGCCGCCGGTCCGCCCGCGCAGGTTCTTTTCGCCTGATTCCTGTTCGAGTCGATCGATCTCCTGCGGCTGGAGGTTGAAACCCTGTTCCGTGTGCGTGTCGACCATTTGCACGTAGGCAGCCTTTTGCGCGTCGGTGCGCTGCGGCGTGTTGATGACGAAGTAATCGCCGGGAAACAGTGAAGTCGCGGCAATCAGCGCGACAATGCCGACCACGCCCTCCATCAACATGCTGCCGTAACCAATCATGCGCGTGTCAGTCTCTTTCGCGATCATCTTCGGCGTCGTGCCTGAAGAGATGAGCGCGTGGAACCCCGAGATCGCGCCGCAAGCGATCGTGATGAAGACAAACGGGTAGAGCTTGCCCGGAATCACCGGTCCGCCGCCGGCGGTGAACGGCGTAAACGCTGGCATGTTCAGGTTCGGATGGACGAGGATCACGCCGATGATCAGGAACGCGATCGTTCCGATCTTCAGGTACGACGACAGGTAATCGCGCGGGCAGAGCAGCATCCACACCGGCAACACTGACGCGATGAAGCCGTAAGCGGCCATGATCACGATCAAGCTGTTGCGCGATAGCGTGAACGTCTGAGCCAACGAAGATTCCGCAATGTGGCCGCCGAGATAAACGGCGAAGAGCAGTCCGACGATGCCGATGATGCTCGCTTCGGCAATCTTGCCTTTGCGGAAGCGATACATGTAAAGGCCCATGAAGAGCGCGAGTGGAATCGTGAAACCAACCGTGAAAGTTCCCCACGGAGACTCGGCGAGCGCGTTCACCACGACCAAACCGAGACCCGCGAGCGCAATCACCACGATGAAAAGGATCGCCACACCCGCGACGAGACCCGACAACGGACTAATCTCCGTGCGCGCCATCTCCGCCAGCGACTTCCCTTTCCGCCGCACACTACCGGCCATGATGATGAAATCGTGCACCGCGCCACCGAGACACACACCAATCACGAGCCACAACAATCCCGGCAAAAACCCAAACTGCGCCGCCAGCACCGGCCCAATCAACGGCCCCGCACCCGAGATCGCCGCGAAGTGATGCCCAAACAAAACCCATTTGTTGGTTGGGTAATAGTTGTGGCCATCAAACATCGTCTGCGACGGCACCGGCCTCGAGTCGTCCAGCGCCAGCACCTTCGCAGCGATGAAGGCAGAGTAATAGCGATACGAGATCGCAATCACGCAAAGTGCACCGATGATGATTGGAAGCGCGTTCATCTAAAACCTTTAACCACAGATTACTCGGATTCTTTTGACTCCTTCGACGTTCCCAGGGCAATGCCGAGGGCGGCGCCGATCAGGCCGGCGAGGATGATCAGTAAACCATACAAAGTTTGACTGTGCTTCTCTGCAGTCGAATCGAATGCTTCGGAGAAGAGCTCACGAGGTGCGACGTCGTGCGGGATTACAAATAATCCAACTGCCACGAGGACGAAGCAGACCGCCGCGAATTTCAGACCGATGGGCGTGAGCCTTGGGCGTCCCAGCTTCTGCCCGACCCCGCTGCGTGTGTAGCCGTAGGCAAAATAAACAGCGAGGCCCAGCATCAACCAGCCGACAAAGCGCCAGTAAGAACCTTCCGGCAGGAAGTAGATCAACAGCGCGCAGGACAGCGCGCCCAGGCCCGGCAATAAGTAAGGACCAAACGGCACCTTGAATGGTCTCGGCCGGTTGGGATCCTTGTGACGCAAAACTATCACGCCCACGCAGACGAGAATGAACGCGAAGAGAGTACCGATGTTCGTCAAACTCACCATCTCGTCAACCGTCGCGAATGCCGCAATGCCGCCGACGGCAACACCCGTCAGGATCGTCGTGACGTGTGGTGTCTTGAAGCGCGGGTGAACACTCGCGAACACCGACGGCAGCAATCCATCACGCGCCATCGAAAAGAAGATGCGCGGCTGTCCGAGCTGGAACACCAGCAACACCGCGGTGTGCGCGACCACAGATCCAAACGCGATCACCGTGTTCTGCCACAAAGCCTGCGGCGCGACTGTCTCGAGGGCCATCGTTAGCGATTCACCGCGTTGCGCGGAGGTCCAGCTTCGCACCGTTTCCCACGGCACCATGCCGGTGAACACGCCCGCCACCAGCACGTACAAAATCGTGCAGATGATCAGCGACGCGATGATGCCGATGGGCAGATCTCGGGAGGGATTCTTCGTCTCCTCGGCGACAGTGCTGACGGCGTCAAATCCGATATAAGCAAAGAAAACGACGGCCGCTCCGGTGAGTGTTCCAAACCAACCCTGCGGTTGAAACGGCTTCCAATTCTCAGTCATTTGCGCGGGAGAAACGTAGTAAAGCGCGAGACCGATGAAGAACAACAAAACGAGGATCTTGATCAGCACCATGATCGCGTTGAAGTTTGACGACTCCTTGATTCCCCACACGAGCACGATCGTGATCAGCGCGACGATGCCAAACGCCAAAATGTTGAAGACTATGGGAATGCCGAAGATGTGCGGTGCCGCCGCCAGCGTCTCTTCAGTCGCCGTGCGATAGTTTGACGTCAGCCAGTCAGGCACATGAATGCCGAGGTTGCGCAGCAGTCGATTGAAAAACTCGGCCCAGCTAATCGCGACCGCGACGTTGCCAATCGCGTATTCGATGATCAAGTCCCAACCGATGATCCACGCCACGAGCTCGCCGAGCGTCGCGTAAGAGTAGGTATAAGCCGAGCCTGAAATCGGAACCATCGATGCCAGCTCGGCGTAACACAGTGCTGTAAACCCACACACAATCGCCGTGATGACGAACGACAGCATCAACGATGGACCGGCGCCCGCGCGTTCGGCAGTGCCGGAGGCGGCGGTGCCGATGGTGGCGAAAATTCCGGCGCCGATGATTGCTCCAATCCCGATGAGCGTTACACTGAATGCAGTCAGCGTGCGTTTCAGTGAAAACTGTGGACCGCCCGCGCTCTCCAGAATTTCGTCCAGGTTCGTG
>DATHTI010000114.1:0-2085 GCA_035463335.1 Pyrinomonadaceae bacterium
CAGTCGGCGACTGCGACTTCCGTGAGCTGCTCGAATTCACCACACGCCAGATCAAGATCACGCGCGTCTACGCTTCCCACCTCTGGCTTCCACTATTGCTCGGCTCCGCTCTCTTCGCCATCGCCTTCTTCGGCGGCCTCATTCTGATCGCCGTTAATCCGCGTTCATCCGCGGCTTATGTTTTTCCGTTAATCATCTTCACGCTCGGCGCAGCCAAATCCTTTCTCCGCTTCCGTGCAGTTTCCGCCGTTCTCCACACATCACGTCACGATCTCATCGCCCACGTCCTCCTCTGGCCCTTCGCATCACTTCTCTATCTTTACAACGCCATCGCCGCGGGCTTTTCACGTCGCATCAAGTGGCGCGGCATCATCTATGAATTGAAATCACCAACCGAAGCTGTCATTATCTCGCGCGAGTCTTAATGCCCAATAAAGCCGTCCAATTCGTGCAGTTGCTCCGCTCGACGAAGCGCGAAAAACGCCTCGGCACGGTGATCCTGTTTGTCACTTCGCGCTGCAATGCCTTCTGCCAGACGTGCTTCTATCACGAAGAGTTGAACCAGCCCGGCGACATGACGTTCGCGCAGATCGAGAAAGTCTCGCGGACCATGCCTCCGATCACTGACCTGTGGCTCTCCGGCGGCGAGCCGACCTTACGTCGCGATCTTGCCGACATCATCGATCTCTTCGTCTCGAACAACGGCGTCGATCGCATCATCATTCCCACGAACGGGCTCATCAAAACGCGCGTCTACGACGTCGTCGATCGCGCTCTCGGACACAACCCAAAGCTCGATCTCTACCTGAACATCGCGCTCGACGGTTACGGTAAGACGCACGATCGGATTCGCGGTGTTCCCGGCAACTGGGAAAAAGCGCTCGAATGTATTGAGTTTCTTTACCCGTTGAAGGAGAAGTACACCGATCGTTTTCGCCTGAACGTGAACACCGTTGTCTGCGCCGAGAACTACACCGAGATCGAGAAGCTCTCGGAGTTCATGTGGTCCAACTACCGTCTGGACGGGCAGTATTTCAACATCATTCGCGGTGAAACACTCGTTGGTGAATCGATCAAACAGGTGCCGCCGGAAGTCCTGCCCGCCATGTACGCGCACGTTTCAAAACTGACGAAGCGCTACGGAGAGCGAATGTTTGCCGCAGACGATGCGAGCAGGCGGTTCGTGAAGAACGCCGCCTACGCCGGCACGATCATCACCCACTACCGCACGCAACACGCAAACTTCCAACAACCAACGCCGTGGGCTTTCCCGTGCACAGCAGGCCAGACCGCTGCCGTCATCGACTACAACGGCGATGTGCGCGCGTGCGAGCTTCGTGAGAAGTTCGCCTCACTCGCAGATTTCGATTTCGACTTCAACGCTCTCTGGAGTGCGAGCGGGCGCCAGAACGAGCTGGGCGCCATCGACGGCGGCAAAGCGTGCTGGTGTACGCACGTGTGCTTTATTCACGACTCGATGCGCCATTCGCGTCGAGCCCAGCTCTACGACGTTCCCAAAAACTATCTGACACGCGAAAGCTGGTGACCAAGCAAGACGATCAAAGCGAGAACCGCAAAGCCGGCTTTGCCTACGCCGCCGGCATCGCCCTCTTCGCTACTGTAGTAACATTCTGCGCGGCCGGCTGGCTGGTGGACAAATGGCTCAACATCGCCCCCTGGGGTCTCATCATCGGCATCGTCCTTGGCTCCGCCGCCGGCCTATATGAATTCGTCCGCCTGAGCTCCAAAACCTACTAAGCCCGATCCGCTTCAATCCCCGCCTTGAAATCCGCCTAATCCGCGGTTAAAATCGGCGGCTTTGCAATGTTGGAGTCCCGAGTCTTTCGCACGATGGCGATTGCGAGCGCTGTGAGCGTGAGTGTCGCGGCCTTCGTCGCGCCCTGGCGTGTGACGACGGGACTGTTGTTGGGTGGAGTGCTGGCGCTTTTTAGTCATCGCTGGTTGAAGAACTCAGCCATCGCGCTGATTCAACTTTCCGCGCACGGTGGCAGGCCACAATGGAAGCTCGCGCAGTTTGTGCTGCGTTACGTCGTGATCGGAGCGGTTGTTTTTACAGCGTACACG
>DATHTI010000115.1:0-8159 GCA_035463335.1 Pyrinomonadaceae bacterium
TGCCCGCGCGCTCGCCGATGCCGTTGATCGTGCATTCAACCTGCCGCGCGCCCGCTTCGATCGCCGCGAGACTGTTTGCCACTGCGAGACCGAGATCGTTATGACAATGAACACTGATGATCACGTCCCGATCTCTGACGACACGCTGGCGTACCTGTTGGACCAGGTGCGTGTATTCGCTCGGCGTCGTGTAGCCAACGGTGTCCGGCACATTGAGCACTGACGCGCCCGCATCGACAGCGGCCTCGAGCACTTCGCACAAATAGTCGATATCACTGCGCGTCGCATCTTCCGCTGAAAATTCGACATCGTCGGCGTAGCTGCGTGCGAGGCGCACGGCGGCGCGCGTCATCGCAATCACTTCGGCGCGCGTTTTCTTCAGCTTGTGCTCGAGATGAATGTCAGACGTTGCACAGAAGGTGTGAATACGCGGGCGAGCAGCATGCTTCAGCGCCTCGGCAGCACGCGCGACGTCCTGTTCGGCGGTGCGGCAGAGGGCGGCCACTTTCACGTGCCGGCACTGGGCGGCGATGGCTTTGACGGCGGCGAAGTCTCCGTCAGAAGCAATCGGAAAGCCCGCCTCGATGATGTCCACTCCGAGATCCTGAAGCTTATTGGCCATCCGGACCTTCTCAGGCAGGTTCATCGAGCAGCCGGGCGACTGTTCGCCATCACGCAAAGTGGTATCGAAGACGCTGACTCGGTTTTGTGGCATGGGGTTTCCTCCTGTGGGCAAGCAACTGAGGATGCTACGGAGGCTTGGGCCAAGAGTCAAAGCTATAATCTTTATAGAATCATTAATATTATTTCATCGGCGTGATCCGCGGTTAAATTGCTGGTATCTCCGCGATACGGCGGGCATATTCTTCGAACTGGCCTGTGTAGTACAGGCGAGTCAGGTCTTTTTCGAGTGAGGTATTTTTAATCCTGGCCCGGATCTGACGAAAAATCTTCTCCTTCAGCCAGTACCCATGATCGTAACACTCCCCGACTACCGCCGCAGACGCGAGCTTGTCGATCTCGGGTGTCGTCAGCCCGCGCCGCCACGCGGCCCGGTAAATCATCAATCGAGCTCCTTTGGACCACCAAAACCGTGCATTGGGTAATACATCTCAACGCGTTCCCAGCGATGATCGTCGTCGTCTTCGTCAAACACGAAATACATCGTTGCCCAGCGCGTGTTGAAGAACGCGTCGTAGCCCTTCTCGTGCGGCATGTACATCAGCTCATCGATCCGGCGCCAGTTGTTCCACTGAAAGCACGCGTCGAATTTCGGATTGCCTTTGAGCGCCGGATACTTGTGCGTGAATTGCCGGTACGGAATGCCTGGTCCACCCGCGCCACGCAGCGACATGTCGTAATCGGTCTCGTTGCCTTTGGTGGAATCGTTGTCAACATCGAAGGTCGCGAATGCTTCGCTCAGCACGCCCGAAAATTCGGTAACGTCCTTGTCGAGCGGTGGCACCGGATCGAGCCAGCGAATGGCCATCTCACTCGCGCCGTCGCCGTCGAAGTCATAGAAAGCAAATGGATTTTCCCAGTTGAGACGCGGGTCGGGAAGCGACTGCGGCGGGCGATGGACTTTCAGAAAAACAGCGTTGCCGTTGTAATCCGGGAGCCAGTCTGTCGTACCGGTGTAGCCCCAGTTGTCGTTGCCAAAATCATATTTTTGCCAGTCAAGCCAGCCTAAAACGCCGTCTTTTTCGACGTCGATGAAGACCATCCAATGAGACTCGCCGGGATCGAAAGCGCCGTTGGACCACGCGCGTCCCTGCGTGACGAATGCTTGCAGGTCGGCGCGGCCGTCGCCGTCGTTGTCGGCCCACTTAATGTTGATATCTGTCTCGCTGTCGTAAATGCCGTCGCCGTTTATCGATCTGCATCACGTCGCCGACCTGATCGCCCCGCGTGTCGGTCGGGAGCATGTCGCCGTTTTCGTCGAGCCAGCGGACGCGTTTGCCGTTCCACCAGCGCTCGAGAATGTCAGGCTTGCCGTCGTGATTGATGTCGAGACGAACGATCTCGTCGGACGGCGTTGTTGATTTGAGCGCTGACTTACGGAGATCGTTTTGTGGAAAGAGTAGTAATAGGGTGAACGTCAGAAATAGGTTCATTTTTTTGCCACGGATAAACACGGATAGAATCCAAACTTAAATCCGTGTAATCTGTGGTTAAAGCCTGTATTGTTCGCATAACTTAACACATGATTTCCGGATTTTCAGAATTTACGAGATGCACCCAAGCACGCTTCGCAACAAGCTTTCCGGCGTGATCGCTTTCCCGGTTACGCCCTTCAAACAAGATTTGTCTCTGGATCTTCCCGGGCTGCACGAGAACCTCACGAAGCTACTCGAGCACCCGATCGCGGCTGTGGTTGCGGCCAGCGGCACTGGTGAGTTGTACTCGTTAACGCAAGCTGAATATGTGCGCGTTGTCGAATTAACAACGCACGCCGTCGAAGATCGCGTGCCGGTGATTGCGGGCGTTGGCTTCGGGCAGCGGGTCGCGGTCGAAATGGCGCAGGCGGCAGAGAAGGCGGGCGCCGACGGCATCCTCGCTTTTCCACCGTACTACCCGCAAGCCGAAGATGAAGGACTCTTCGAGTATTACCGCGCGATTGGTGAAGCAACGCGCCTCGGAATGCTGATCTACACTCGCGACTGGGCCACCTTTTCGCCATCGATGGTCGAGCGTCTAACTGCGATACCTACTTTAATCGGTTGGAAAGATGGGCAGGGAAACATTCGCCGCTTGCAGATGATCATCAATCAAGTCGGCGATCGTCTCCACTGGATCGGTGGCGCAGGCGACGACATGGTGGCGGCCTACTTCAGCATTGGTGTGACTACGTTTATTTCGAGTATCGCGACGGTTGCGCCGCGGCTGTCGTTGAAGCTCTACGAGCTCGCTGAGGCCGGCGATGCCGAGGCGCTGAACGACTTGCTCGATCGTTGTGTCGTCCCACTCTTTGCGTTGCGGGCGCGTCGCGAGGGTTACGAAGTATCAGCGATGAAAACGATGATGGACATGATTGGATTGAATGGTGGTCCAGTCCGCCCGCCCCTCGTCAATGTTAAGCCTGACGAGGAAGACGAGCTCAGAACTATACTCGCCTCGTGGGAGAAATTTTTGTAACGCGGATCTTCGCGGATGAACGCAGATGAAAGTCTCACTTTTCGTCACGTGTATCGTCGATCAAATGTGGACCAGTATCGGCGTGAGCAGTGTTGAGGTGCTGCGACGTGTCGGGTGTGAGGTTGAGTTTGATAAGCGCCAGACTTGCTGCGCGCAGCCTGCGTTCAATACGGGTTATCTCGATGAAGCGCGTCTCGTGGCGCGGCGTTTTATTAGCATTTTCGAAGAGAGCAAAGCCGATGCGATCGTCAGTCCTTCCGGATCGTGCACGGCGATGGTGCGTCACTACCCGCAACTGTTTGCCGGCGACCGCGAATGGCTGCCGCGCGCACAAACAATCGCAGCGAAGACCCACGAGCTGAGCGCAGTCCTCGTTCGCGTGCTGGGGAAAGAAGACGTCGGTGCATCGTGGAACGGACGTTTGACGTGGCACGACGCGTGTCACGGGTTGCGTGATCTCAATCTCAAGTCGGAACCGCGGACGTTGATTCGCAACGTGCGTGGCGCGGAATTCGTCGAGCTCGAGTACGCGGATGCATGTTGCGGTTTTGGCGGCACGTTCTCGGTGAAGTATCCGGAGATCTCGTTGGCGATCCTGGACCAGAAGATCGACGCGATCGAGCGTGCTGGTGTCCAAGCGGTGGTGTCGGGCGATGCGAGTTGCTTGATGCAGATCGGTGGGAGGTTGTCACGTAAAGGGTCCAGGGTGCGCGTCATGCACCTGGCGGAGCTGTTAAATGAATCATCTCAGCAGTGAGACATTTAAAGAGAATGCAAGGGCTGCTTTGGCTGATACGCAGCTACGTGGCGCGTTGAAGAATGCCACGTCGCTGTTTGGTGAGCGACGTAAAGAAGCGGCGGCGAGTCTTCCGAATTGGGAGGAGCTGCGCAACCAGGCGCGCGCGATCAAAGACGAGGCCTTGTTACATCTCGATCGATATCTCAAAGAGTTTGTGCGCAACGCTGAGAGTCGCGGCGCGAAGGTTCACTGGGCGCGAGATGCTGCCGAGGCGAACCAGATCATCTGTGGACTTGCGATATCTCGAAAGGCGCGCATCATCGTCAAAAGCAAGAGCATGACGACCGAAGAAACGCATCTCAACGATGCTCTCGAAGCCGCGGGGATGCAGGTGGTCGAAACAGATCTTGGTGAGTACATCATTCAACTTGCCAACGAGCCGCCGTCGCACATCATCGCGCCCGCGATTCACAAAACGCGCCGGCAAGTCAGCGAGCTTTTCACTGCCGAGCTCGGCATGCCGCCAACTGACGACATTGCAAAAATGACGAGCACCGCACGCGCGACGCTGCGCGATCGTTTCGCCTCTGCCGATGTTGGCATCAGCGGCGTGAACTTCGCGATTGCTGAAACCGGCACGATCGTGATCGTCGAGAATGAGGGCAACATTCGTTTGACGACGAGCTTGCCGCGTGTGCACATCGCGATGATGGGCATCGAGAAAGTCATTCCGCGTTTTGCCGATATCGACGTCTTTCTCAAGCTGCTGCCTCGCTCGGGCACGGGACAGAGACTAACGACTTACCAATCGTTCATCACCGGCACCAAACGCCACTCGACTGACGAAGGACCAGACGAGCTGCACATCGTCTTGCTCGACAATGGCCGCTCGCGAATGCTGGCCCATCCAATAACGCGACAATCACTTGCTTGCATTCGTTGCGGCGCGTGTTTGAATGCGTGCCCCGTGTACCAGCAGGTTGGTGGTCATGCGTACGGGTCGGTGTATCCGGGCCCAATCGGTGCCGTGATCACACCGCAGTTGATGGGAATCGAGAAGGCGGCGCAACTGCCGTTTGCGTCGAGTTTGTGTGGCGCGTGTCGTGATGTTTGTCCGGTGAAGATCGACATCCCGCAGTTGTTGTTACACCTGCGCAGTGAGATCAGCCCACGCAAAGGGACCACGGCTGAGCGTATCGCTTTTAAAGTGTGGGCGCGCGTGATGACGAGTCCTGCGCTCTACAAGCTCAGCGCCGTCGTCGCTCGAATTCTTCAGCGCGTGATTCCGATCTCGCGCGCGTGGACGAGCGGCCGCGACCTGCGTTCGATCGAGTCGAAGAGCTTTCGCGATTTATGGAATCAGATCCAATAAATCGATTCAAAGAATCCGTCGAATCCGTGGCAGGCCATTGCATCGTAACCACGGATGTTACGGATGTTTTAAAGCAGATTCTTACGGATCTGAATGCGGAACGTATCGCGTTCTCGGATAATGCGCCGAATGCACACGATATCTTCGGATACGATGTAGGCGTCTCGACGGCACAACTGGCGATCGCTGAAACGGGCACGCTCGTTCTAGATAGCGCGTGCGAACGACATCGACTCGTGTCGCTCGTTCCACCAGTTCACATCGCGATCGTCAATGCTTCAGCGATCGTCGAGACACTTAGCGACGCGCTGACGCTGATACAGAAAAACGAAATTAGCCCGGCCATCACGTTCATCACTGGCCCATCGCGCACCGCCGATATCGAATTAACATTGACGATTGGCGTGCATGGCCCGCAGGAGCTGTACGTCATCGTTGACGGATCAAAGTAGATGCACATCATTTCTTTCGCCACCGAAGAAACCAAATGGCGTGTGCCGCGGCTCGGTATGATCCTGAAGGTGGATGGGCACGACACCGGCTACCGTCTCGATTGCGAGAAGCTGTTTCCGGAAACGCAACGCCCGGCGAATCCGCTCGCGTGGTTCGACATGGATGGGCCATGGTTTCAGAAGGCACGCGCCATTCACGACACACTGATTAAAGACAAGCAGGCGCTCGCCGAAGCGCGCGACAAAGGCTGGCTTGTGCCGAGTCGCGATGCTTACTGGTTCGCGCCTGTGCCTCGTCCGGGCAAGATACTCTGCATCGGCTTGAATTACAGAGATCATGCGGCCGAGAGTAATCTGCCGGTTCCCGAAAAGCCGGTCGTGTTTTCTAAATTCTCGAGTGCCGTGATCGCTCCGGGCGAGCCTGTCGTTCTGCCGTCAACCAGCCAGCAGGTTGATTACGAAGCGGAGCTCGCGGTCGTTATCGGACGGCGCGCAAAGCACGTCAAAGCGGATCGTGCATACGATTACGTGTTAGGCTACACGGCTTTCAACGACGTGACCGCGCGCGATTTTCAGTTTGCAGATGGGCAGTGGCAGCGTGGAAAATCGTGCGACACGTTTGCGCCGATGGGCCAGACGATTGTCACCACCGATGCGATTCCCGATCCGCACAAGCTGTCGATAAAGCTGGAATTGAATGGACAGACGATGCAGGACTCAAACACGGATCAACTGATCTTTGGTGTTCCTGCGTTGATCGAATATTTGTCGGAGTCGATGACGCTCGAGCCTGGAGATGTGATCGCGACGGGCACGCCGCCGGGCGTCGGCTTCGCACGCAACCCGCCGGTGTTCCTGAAGCCGGGCGATCAGATGGAGGTGTTGATCGAAGGCATGGGCGGCCTGGGAAATCCGGTGGTGAGTGAAGAAAACTCTTAACAGGAAAACATCATGCGCAAATTACTTCTGCTGTTGCTCGCTCTGACTTTAGTCGGCTCTTGCACGCCGAATGGTGGTCCATCCACCAACAACACGAAAAAGAAACTTACCATAGCCGTTATTCCGAAAGGCACGACGCACGAGTTCTGGAAGAGTATTCATGCCGGCAGTAACAAAGCCGCGAGCGAGCTCACCGCGCAAGGCACTGAAGTCGAAGTGATCTGGAAAGGCCCGTTGCGTGAGGACGATCGCGAGCAGCAGATACAGGTGGTGGAAGGCTTTGCGGCGCAGGGAGTGAGCGGCATCGTACTCGCGCCGCTCGACAATCGCGCCCTCGTTCGTCCAGTCGCCGATGCGCAACGCGCAGGCGTGCCGACGGTCATCATCGATTCGGGACTGGAGTCGAATGAGTTTGTGAGCTTCGTCGCGACTGACAACCGCAAAGGCGGAACGCTCGCCGCCGATCGGATGGGCCAATTGCTGAACGGTAAAGGCAAGGTGCTCGTGCTGCGCTACGCGGAAGGGTCCGCGAGCACGAGTGAGCGTGAAGAGGGTTTCATCACACAACTGAAAGCGAAGTTTCCCGAGATCGAGATTGTGTCGATGGATCAATACGCAGGCGCGACACGCGACACGGCGAAACGCGCGTCAGAGAATCTGTTGAACCGTTTCGGCGACGTGGTGCAGGGGATCTTCACGCCGAATGAATCGTCAACTGCCGGGATGCTGCTCGCGCTTCAGGACATCGGCAAGGCCGGGAAGGTTTCGTTCGTTGGTTTCGATTCGAGCCAGACTTTTATTGACGCGATCAACGCGAACCAGTTGCATGGGATCGTGGTGCAGAATCCATTCAATATGGGTTACCTCGGCGTGCGCACGATGGTTGACAGTCTGCTCGGCAAACCGGTCGAGAAGAAGATCGATACGGGCGTGATGCTCGTGACGAAAGAGAATCTCGAAACTCCCGAGGTCAAGACATTACTCCATCCGCCACTGGACCAGTATTTAAAATAATCCGGTTTTTATCCGTGTAATCTGTGTTAACTCTTCGCTGAATGGTTGATCTCAAACAGAATCGCGTCGGTCCATTCCTCGGGCTGCTGCTCGTGATCGGCATCTTTGCCTTGTTAGTCGATACGCCGGGCAGGCTTCTCTCACCAAACAACCTGCGCATTGTCCTCTCGCAAACCGTCATCGTCGCGATTGGCGCGATCGGTATGACGCTGATCATCATCAGCGGCGGTATCGATCTCGCGGTTGGATCGACGATCGCTTTGACCGGTGTCGTCACCGCGCTTGCTATCAGCGCCGGCTTTCCACCGTCTGTGGCTTTGTTGAGTGGGATTCTTGTCGGTGGGTTTGTGGGTGTGATCAATGGCCTCGTGATCACGCGCTTGAAAGTGGTGCCATTCATCGCGACGCTCGGAATGCTCGGCGTAGCGCGTGGCGTCGCGAAGTGGCTGGCGAATCAACAGACGGTGAATATGCCGGGCACGTGGTTGAACGAGCTGTTGGTGATGTT
>DATHTI010000116.1:0-8064 GCA_035463335.1 Pyrinomonadaceae bacterium
AATACTTTGGTAAGAACCGCTTGGGACGAGCCGAGAGGCCCTTGCGCACATCTTCGGCGAGGCCCGTCAGCGGATCGCGCTTGACAAGGTTATGGATGTACAACCGCGGGTCGCGGGCTGGTTCTGACTTCGACACAACCGTGACATCATAGCCTACGTGAAATCCGTGTCAATCTGTGGCAAGATCCCCCGGCAATGTTCATTCGACTCTTTTTAGCAGTATCTGCAATAACAACCCTGTTCCTCCCCGCATTTGCACAGGGCTACAAAACCGAGCTTGAAACACCAGAGAAAGTCTCCGTTGTCGTCAAAAATCTTGACGGCCGCGTGAGTGTCGTTGCGTCTGAAGAGCAACAGAAGAAAGTGACGATCGACGCGAGATCGACTGGCGCAGCGGTCACTGCCGAAGACGTAAAAGTCGAAACCAAAGGCAGCAACATCAACATCGACGTGCGCCCGCGCGGCGAAAAGAATCGCATCGATCTGATCGTCACGATTCCCACGCGCTCCAGGGTCGAAGTCGAAGGACAGGCCGGCGCGGTTGACGTGATCGGCAGCGTTGAAACGGCCGTCGTCAAGACAGATACCGGAACGATTCATGCCGACGTGCCGCTCGAAGCCCTCAAGTTCAACTTCGTTTGGGAAGCGAGCAAGCCACGTTACATGAGCGACGTCGAGCTGCCCGAGATCAAAGAGAAGGCGGGCGGCGTTTACAAACTCTCCGGTCGACTTGGAGAGAAAGACGCAAAGAAAGAAGAGCTCGTGGCGCTCGACTTCCG
Source organism: Pyrinomonadaceae bacterium (assembly GCA_035463335.1). Classification (GTDB taxonomy): domain Bacteria; phylum Acidobacteriota; class Blastocatellia; order Pyrinomonadales; family Pyrinomonadaceae; genus PSRF01. Next base: position 780 of record DATHTI010000116.1, read on the forward strand.
CACGCAGCGCGGCGTCATGCTCTTGAACATCGATCCGGAACGAGCGCCGAGCGATCTGCGCGAGCGCCCGCTAACCGAAGCTGCGCGCGCGATTGTCCGCAGTGGTGATAGTCAACTCGTCGAAGCGATCCGCAAAGTCGCGCCAAAGATGTTTGGCGACTACGCGAAGACACTTCCACCGCCTGAGAAAGAGCCATCGCTTGTGAAACGCTCGCCGCCAGGACGAATCGTCAGTTCGGTGGCGCCGCAGTTGATGCGTTTCAATGCGAGTGTGACTGATCGCAATGGCCGCGCGATCGGCGGTATGCGCGAGTCAGATTTTACGGTGTGGGAAAACGGAATCGAGCGACGCGTCACGAATGTTGCGCCGGCGAACGAGCCGTTCAATCTCGTGTTGCTGCTTGACGTGTCCGGCAGTGTCGAAGAGCGAATGGATTTCATTCGCAAAGCCGCGCGCGACTTCCTGCGCACGACCAGCCCACAGGATCGCATCTCGATCATCAGTTTTCGTGACGACATTCAGATCATTTCCGACTTCAGCACCGATCGCGCGATGCTGTCGCGCAAGTTGGACGAGATCGACGCAGGCGGCGGCACTGCGCTTTACGATGCGCTCGGGTATGTTTTGAGTGAGCCACTAAGGAGGCTTCGTGGCGAGCGCACCGCGATTGTCGTCATGTCAGACGGCGACGATAACAAGTCGTTCCTGCCGTTTCCGGCTATTCTCGAAGCGTTGCTCGAATCGGGCGCGCTTGTTTACCCGTTGTATGTGCCTTCGGGTTTGATACCGGAAGGGAGTGTGCCGAAACCGGAGATCACGATCGATCCTTTGCGCACTCGCTATTTAACACTAACGACGCGCGCCGAGGAAGAAGGACGCAAACTCGCGGCTGCATCTGGCGGGATTTACTATCCGATTAGGCGGTTGGACGATTTGCAGAAAGCGTATGACGACGTGGTGGCGCAGTTGCGCTCGGCTTACACGATCACCTACGCGTCAAATTCCGTTTCCTCGTCACCGCGGGTGCGCGTGCGCACCAACCGCGACGGCGCGTCTGTGAGATTGAGCCCGGTGGTGGAACTAAATACTCCGTAATGAATCAACCCCTTTTCAACGCACTATTCGACGAAACCGAACGCCGCCCGCTAACCGTCTCCCAACTGACAAACTCGATCCGGATCGCTCTCGAATCGCGCTTCGTCTCCGTCTGGGTCGAAGGCGAGATATCAAACTTCAAAGATCACTCTTCCGGCCACTGGTACTTCACGCTTAAAGACGAAAACGCACAACTGCGCGCCAAGTGCTTTCGCTCAACCAACACGCGCATTCGTTTTCGTCCCGCCAACGGCTTGAAAGTCCGCGCGCGCGGCAAGCTCTCGGTTTACGCGCCGCGTGGTGAGTATGAGCTCGTTGTTGACGCACTCGATCCAGTAGGTGCCGGCGCACTCCGGATTGCTTTCGAGCAGCTCCGCGATCGACTCCAAAAAGAAGGACTGTTTGCGAAAGAGCTCAAGCGCCCGCTGCCGGTTTTTCCGCGGCGCGTCGGCGTCGTAACTTCACCGACGGGAGCCGCGATTCGCGACATTCTCAACGTCATCTCGCGTCGCACGAGAACTGTGCACGTTCTTTTTTCACCGGCGAAGGTCCAGGGTGAATCTGCCGGACCCGACATCGCACGCGCGATCCGTTGGATCAATCTCTATCACGAAAGTGCGTTGCGTGAAGGACGTCAGAATGATCTCGTCGATGTTTTGATCGTCGGCCGCGGCGGCGGCTCGACAGAAGATCTATGGGCGTTCAACCAGGAAGAGGTCGCGCGTGCGATTCGCAAATCAGCGATCCCCGTGATCTCCGCGGTGGGCCATGAGACGGATTTCACGATCGCTGACTTCGCCGCGGACGTGCGCGCCGCAACACCATCAGCAGCGGCCGAGATCGTCGCCGCTCGTGAAGATCAGATCTGTTCGGCGCTGGACCACATGGGCCGACAGCTCGTGCGCCTGACACGTTTTCAGATCGTCAACTTGCGGGCGCGGGTGCAGGAGCAGGCGCTTTCACACGCTTTCGATGAAGTGAAGTCGCGGCTGGCACGTGCACGCGCACGCCTCGATTCGGCGACAAACGCGTGTGACGCAAGCATCGACGCGAAGTTGCAGGACGGGCGCGAGCGGCTGGCACTCGCGGCTGCTTCGCTTGACGCTTTGTCGCCGCTTGGAGTGTTGCAACGAGGTTACGCGATAGCGCAGGATGCGTCAGGTAAACTGGTGCGTGATGCAGGAATGGTGAAGCCCGGTGATGCTCTTAGCGTTCGTTTAGCTAAAGGAAAGCTCGGGACGCGGATTGAGCGGATCGAAGCGACGGATTAACGCGGATCAAGCGATGCGGCAGAAGATTGTAATTAATCTGGAGGGGCCTGGGACGGAAGGAGTAAAGACTGTCCGCAAGCGTCGACTCTGGCCGCGTGTGCTGGGGGTTCTGGCGCTGCTGGTTTTGATCGTCGTAGTTGTTGCGGCGGTGGGTGGGTTCTTGTGGTGGCGAAACTATCAATCGAAGCCTGTTTACAGCGTCATTCTACTCGTCGATGCAGCCGCACGGAACGATCAAGCAGAGTTTCAGAAGCACATCAACGAGGACGAGATCACCAAAAATATGACGACAATTGTCAGCCAGAAGGCTGCTGCGCGTTACGGTTACGCACTCAACAGTTCGATTCAGCAGCAGATCGACGAACGTGTGCCTTCGATATTGCCTCGTCTGAAGGACACGATTCGGAATGAAATAAAGGCCGTGATCGCGTTTAACGCATTGGCGCCTGAGGGACGGTCGTTCATCTGGGTGCTTCTTAACGTGCCGTCTTTGCTGACCGTCAACACTGAGGGCGATACCGCCAAGGTTACAATGCCGCGGGGCAAATTGATGAGCGAACTAACGATGCAACGATACTCGGATGGATGGAAGATGACGGATTTTAAAGACGAGCTCGCGGTCCAACACATCGTCGATAGTGTGATGACGGAGCTGCCGGCGATCGGAAACATCGACGCGAATAGTCCGTTGCTGAAGAAGTCACAACCAAAGAGATCGCGGCGTGGAAGACAAAGATGAGTAACGGTGCAGAACAAAGCAGGACGTTTGAAACGTCTCTGGAAGCGCTCGAACAGATCGTGCGGCAACTTGAAGATGGCGACTTGCCGCTCGAGAAGAGTCTCGAGTTATTTGAACAAGGCATACGGCTCTCACGCGAATGCCAGGAACGGCTCAGCCAGGCCGAGCGGCGCATTGAGATCCTCCTGCGCGATAACCAGGGACGGCCCGTGGCGGCGGCGTTCAAGGAACCGGCGAACGACACGCCCGTGCGCGAGGAGGAAAATGGTCTCTAACGCGATTCAAAACCCGCTCGAGCTCGACAGTCTCTTAGCGAGCAGTCGGGCGCTCGTTGAGCTCGAGCTGAACAAATTGCTGCCATTAGCTGGCACCGCGCCGGAGAAAGTTCACCACGCGATACGTTGGAGCGTTTTTGCGGGTGGTAAGCGTTTCCGGCCCGCACTGCTCCTCGCCGTAGGGCAGGCGTTCAGCGCACCTGTTGAAGCGTTGATACGGACCGCGTGCGCGTTTGAGATGGTCCATACTTACTCGCTGATTCACGACGATCTCCCGGCGATGGACGATGACGATCTGCGACGCGGAAGACCAACCTGTCACGTGCGCTTCGATGAAGCCACAGCGATCCTCGCCGGTGATGCGCTACAGACGCTCGCGTTCCAAACGATCGCGGAAGATGTTGGGCTCGATGCTGAGATACGCATTGCGTTGATTGCCGAGCTCGCACGCGCGGCAGCGACACCTGAGGGAATGGTGGCGGGCCAGGCGCTCGACATGGAAGCGGAGACGCGGCAAGTGAATCGCGCGCAACTCGAGGAGATTCATCGTTTGAAGACCGGGGCGCTGATCAAGGCTGCGGCGCGCTGTGGAGCGATCATTGGACATGCGAGCGAGAGTGAGCTTGCAGCTATAACGAGTTACGGATCGCACCTGGGATTGTTGTTTCAAATCACTGACGACTTTCTCGACGTGACCGCGACGGCGGAAGATCTGGGCAAAACGCCGGGAAAGGATGCACGCTCGAATAAAGCAACCTATCCCGCGCTGCACGGTATGGAAGAGACGCGCGTTGCCGCCGTCAACGCACATCGTGATGCCTGTGAGGCATTAGATCAGATCGATCGCCACACCGAGGTTCTACAACGTATCGCGGACTTCATTCTGCACCGAACCGGGTAACACGGATTACGCGGATCACTCGTAAGCGATCGCCTCTCGAACTGTAACGCGCGACGCTTTCCACGCCGGCAGAAAACTCGCGAGCGCACTCAACCCGATCGAGACAAGCAACCAGACCACTAATGCCAGCGGCTCGAACGTAAAATCCAGTCCACTCCGAAACATAACCCGCACCATAAAATCACCAATCGCTTTACTAACCGGCCACGCGAGCAGCGCCGCGATGGCCCAGCTCAACAACCCAATCACGACTCCCTCCGCCACAATCATCAGCCACACGATCCGCGGCGTCGCGCCAAGCGCTCGCATCACGCCCATCTCGCGGCGTCGCTCGAGCACGTTGAGACTCATCGTCGTCATCAACCCTAACGCACCGACACCACCAACAATCGCCGACATCACGATCAGAAACACATAGATCATCAGCATATGCTGATCGAATCCAAAGCGGTTTTCGTCCTTCGTAGAGCTGCCACGCGCGCGGATGCCCTGCGCCTCGAGATTTCGATCGAGCTCCGCTTTCAACGCACTGATCGCATCGGGATCAGTGTCGTTGAGCGCGAGCCGCAGACTGTTCACCATTCCGCTCAGCGGTATGTAACCAACTCCCGATGGTGAGAACGCCTCGCGCGCAACCCCAACTATCCGCCACGCTTTTTCATCTGCACCGATGCGCAGCACAACCGTCTCGCCAACGCGCATCTTTGGATTTCTATCAGCCAGGGCGTTGTTGATGACGATTGCATCAGTATCCTGCGGTTCCAGCTTTCGGCCTGCGCTGATGTCGAAGTCGAGAAGCTGTGTATCCGGTGGTAATGCGACGATTCCGAAACGACGATCACCAATCGAAGCTTCAGTTGTGAACCAACCCTCAGCGCGCTTCACACCGGGCGTATTGGTCACCGCTTTCTGAATCTGCTCGAACTCGTATGGCCTGGCGAGCGAAACGGCCAAATCAGATTTTCTCGCTGCAAACATATGGTCCAGCGTGTTGATCATCGACGCGCGTATGTTCAGCGCTGCCAGAAAAAACAAACCGGCAGCAGCAAGCGTCAGTAACGTCAACACGAGTCGCGCACGTCGTCGAAAGCTGTTGCGAATCGCGAAAGCAACCAGACTAAACGTGCCGCCGATACGCGCAAGGGCACGATCGAAAGCGCCCGCGCCGAAGCTTGCCTGCGACAAGCCAAAATCCGCGAGCGCGACTCGCACCGGTATCGCGGTGCCGCGCCAAACCGGATAAGCCGCTGCAATCAAAGGCGCGATAATTCCGATAAGAGCCACAAGCACGTAAACCCAGATCGGCACCGCAAAACTGTTGATGTCGAAGTTGAGAAACATCGCCATATAGCGGCACAGCGCGCGGCTGCCGAGAATTCCGAGCGGTATCGAGACGATTACTGCCGCAATACCGAGAAACAGCGCCTGGCTGAAATAGATCCGCGCCACCGCCCTGCGTGTGCCGCCAATCGCTTTCATCACGCCGATCTGTCGCACCTGCGACGCCATCATCGCGGTCAGCAGGTTGATCACGAGAATGCCGCTCAGCACGAGTACAAACAGCCCGAAGCTCGACATAGCCAGCAGCAAAATGCCCGTGAGATCCGAGTGCGGATGCTTCCCCGGTTGAGGGATGTCGATGCGGCGCACTTCGTGTCCACGACTTTCAATTAGCTGCTTGACGTCGTTCGCAACGCGCCGAATGTGATCTTCGTCGAACCTGTTTTGCGCGACGAGGATGTTCAACTGATCGAAGCGTGGCTCTTCGCCGAGTTGGACCAGAGTTGCGAGATTGATGTAACCATAGACGATGTTCTCCATGCGCGCCTGCGCCTGGCCCACATCATGCACACTCCCGCTGATCACGAGCGGCTGCTCGACTCCGTTCGCAGTCTTGACTGTAACTGCGTCACCAACGTTTGCTTTCGCGACCTGGAAGGCGTCGCGCTCGATCAGTATCTCGCCGGTCGCGGGTGGCCACGCGCCATGTTCCGGCACGAGCCTGCTGACACGAATGTTGCCGTAGTCTTCAACGACAAACAGCATCAGGTTGCGCCATTGCACTGGTCCAGCTTTGATCTGGCCACCGATCGTGCGTCGCGGCTCTGCGTCGCTGACTTCGGGATTTTGCAGGATCGCTTTGACGAGATCGTTGTCGATTGAGTTGACACGCAACACTGCGGAGGCAGGATTTGTTTCGAGATAACCACGATCGAGCTCGCGCGTCAGGATCGCGTACGACGACAACACTGCCGCGAAGGCCGAGATGCCGAGCGCGATCGCGAGCACGACGAGCGCCGTGCGCGCGCGCTCCTGCCAGAAGTCGCGAATAGCTTTCTTCCAAAGTGTAGTCATACCAAAGCCATCCACAGATTACGCAGAGATTTAAAAGTTCTGTGTAATCTGTGGATGGATTTTCCCGTCTGAAATCTCAATTTTGCGATCGATCACGCGCGCGATGTCGGCTTCGTGAGTGGCGATGACGACTGTCGTGCCGCGATTAGCCATGTCGCGAAAGAGATCGAGAATTTCAGTCGCCGTCACTGAATCGAGATTGCCTGTCGGCTCGTCTGCAAGGACCAGCGGTGGCTCGTTTGCCAGTGCACGCGCGATCGCGACGCGCTGCTGCTCGCCGCCTGAAAGTGTTGCCGGTAGTTTGTCTGCGTGGCGCTCGACGCCGACACGATCGAGCAATGCAACCGCGCGCTTGCGACGCTCGCGCAGTGGAATCGTTTTCGAAAAGTCCATCGGCAGCATCACGTTCTCGGCCGCGGTGAGTGTCGGCAACAGTTGAAAGAACTGAAACACGAAACCGACATTTCGACCGCGCCATGCCGCCAGCTTGTTTTCTGAGAGGGCGTGAATCTCTGTGCCCGCCACAGCAACGGAACCTGTGGACGGACGATCGATGCCGGCGACGAGGTTGAGCAATGTCGACTTGCCGCTGCCTGATTTACCGACGACGCCGACAAACTCGCCCGATCGAATCTCGAGATCGATGTG
>DATHTI010000117.1:0-2031 GCA_035463335.1 Pyrinomonadaceae bacterium
CTGCGCAGCTAACTGTCGCGATAACCGGCGGACTTCGTTTACCGGTTTTTGAGCTCGGCCTGATCGGCGCCAAGCTGACGTTTCAACTCAATAAACCTTCCGCGTTCAAGTTTTCAATCGATGGTCTGGACGTCTCGGTAAAGATTGGCGACATCGTTATCTCCGGCGCTTTCTTCAAGAGCGGGATCGAGTACGCCGGCATGCTCACAGTCGATCATCCGCGGGCGTCGTTCTCCGCGATGGGTTTTTACGGCAGCCTGCGCGTTTTGAATCTCGCGCGGGAAAACAGCCTATTTGAAGAGCTGAACAGAGGCGAGGTTCCGAAGAAACTCAAAGAAAAGCTGCTGGATAAAAAGATCACTCCGGCCGATTCCGAGCCGATCCGCAAAGGCTACATCCCGGGCGAATTCGAGCTCCACGCTGCGGATGGCCAACGCTACATCATCACCGACGATGACGACAAGTTGAACGTCCTGCGTCTCGACAAGACTTTCTTCGTGTACGCAATGTTGACGGCGGGGACTGGTGGTGGTCCAACTTTTGGTCCGATTCAATTTAACGGCATCGCGCTGGGCTATGGCTACAACCGCAAGCTGAATGTGCCGCGGATTGAGAAAGTGGCGGAGTTTCCACTCGTCCAGATGGTCATGGGTGAAGGTGGTTATCAAAAAGACGACACCAGTCTCGACGTGCGCACCCAGTTAGGTAAACCATTGGAAGATCCGGTTTCGATGCTGGAGAAGTTTAAGGACCATGTGGTTGCGGAAGCTGGTCAGCAATTTGCTTGTGGTGGCGTGCGCTTCACGATCGGCGGTCTCGTCGATTGCTTCGCGCTCCTCGTCGTGCAGTGGAACGAAAAGTCTTTCGAGATCGCACTGCTGGGCCTCGCGCGTTTTCGTCATACACGCGATCTGACTGCGAAGCCGATCTGCTACGTCGAGATGCAGATCCTGATGACGATCAAACCGAGCGAGGGAACATTCCAGCTACAGGCACAGCTTACGAGTAACTCGTGGATCCTGACGCAGGACTGCAAGCTGACCGGCGGGTTTGCGCTCTTCATCTGGTTTGGCGGCGAGCACAAGGGCGACTGGGTTTTCACACTCGGCGGTTATCACCCGCGCTTCAAGCGTCCCGAGCATTATCCAGTCGTGCCGCGACTCGGATTGAACTGGCCCGTCACCGACAAGCTCACGATCAAAGGCGGTCTTTATTTCGCCGTCACGCCTGCGTGCCTCATGCTCGGCGCGAGATTAGAAGCGACATTCCATTCGGGTCGCATCTCCGCGTGGTTCACAGCGTATCTCGACGTTGTCGTTAACTGGGATCCGATTTATTTCGAAGCCGAGATCGGCATCTCTCTGCGCGTCGAAGCCTCGTTCTTCCTCACTTCGATCAAGGTAACGATTGCCGCGAGTGTGCAGATGTGGGGCCCGCCGGTCGGTGGAATCGCGCACATTGATCTGACTGTGTGCTCGTTTGATATCGACTTCGGCCAAAAACGTCCTGACAAACCGGAGCTGATCAAAACGTGGCAGAAGTTCTGTCACAACTTCCTGAACATGACCGGGGCGGATGATCGAGCGCTTAAAAATCCGGTCAAGGCGTTTCCGATAGTTCAACCGAATCTCGCCGGAGGGCGCAACAACCCGAGCGGTGTTCCAATCCCGCGACAGGATCAGAAACCGGACAACAAAGTTTGGATCGTGCGGGCTGATGAGTTGGAGCTGGCGGCCGCTGCGGCGGTTCCGGTGACGACGTTGAACTTCGGTCGACTTAAAAGCACGGGCGAAGGCGTTCAGGACAGCAGCTTCACTGGCCAGCCAGTGATGGTCACAAAGCCAGTGGGGCTCGAGAGCAATGGACTAATCACGAAGAAGTCTGCAAACAAATTCGGCGCGCATCCGATGGGCAAGACTGTCGATTCGGTGCTCAATGTGACTGTCGTCAGAGACGACATTACTGGGACGCATGCGGAGGAGCTATCGGGTTGGACCATCGAAGAGGAGAAAGGTGCATTGCCCGCGGCGC
>DATHTI010000118.1:0-6369 GCA_035463335.1 Pyrinomonadaceae bacterium
TTCATTCCCAATCAAACCGTCAGGCTCAGGTTTATAAAACTGGACCATGATCTGCCGCGCGCGCGATTGCGTCTTCCACGGCTGGCCCACGTAGTTGTAAAGATAGGCCATGTGATGACTCGGCTCGTTGCCGTGCGCGTATTGCCCGATCAGGCCCGTGATGTCTACCTGCTCGCGACCAGTCGTCCGGCTGTCAGCGGTAAACAACTGATCGAGCTTGCGCGCAAACTGCCCGCGCCCGCCCATCAGCGCAACGAGGCCGCTGATATCGTGCGGAGCGAAGAACGTGTACTGCCAGGAGTTCGCTTCAGTAAACGCAAACGTCACCTCGCGCGGATCAAACGGCTCAACCCAGCCACCGTTATTGCGCGGGCGCATGAAGCCGCTCACACGATCAAAGACGTTCTTGTACGACTGCGCGCGTGCGTTGTAACGCTCGTAGTCTTCTTTCTTACCGAGCATCTGCGCGACTTGCGCGATACACCAATCGTCGTATGCGTACTCCAGCACTTTCGAGACTGACTCGCGCTCGTACTCCGTGGAAATAAAGCCTTGATCGATGTAGGCGCCGAGACCGCGATGCTCCCTGAGCTCCGCGCTGTGCTTCATCGCTGCGAACGCTTTATTCAGATCGAAGCCATCGATTCCCTTCACCGCCGCGTCCGCGATTACGGAAACGGCGTGATAGCCAATCATCGTGTCAGTCTCATTGGCCGCCAGCTCCCAGACCGGCAGGCGCCCGCCCTGCTCGTACTGCACCAGAAACGTCTTGATAAAATCGCGCGTGCGTTTTCGATCGATGATCGTGTAAAGCGGGTGGGCCGCGCGAAACGTGTCCCAGAGTGAGAAGACCGTGTAGTTCGAAAAGTCCTTCGCGACGTGTGTTTTGAAATCGCGACCGCGATAGCGCCCATCCACGTCCATGAAGAGATTCGGCGCCGTCATTACGTGATACAGAGACGTGTAGAAGTTGGTGAGCTGGGCGACTGTGCCGCCCGTCACCGCGATCTTGTTGAGCTCAGCATTCCACATTCGCCTGGCATCAGATTTCACCTTGTCGAAATCCCAGTGACCGATCTCGGCGTGCAGGTTTTTCAAGGCGCCGTCGACGTCAACCGCGGAGATGCCAACCTTGACGAGAACAGGCGCACCGCCGCGTGTGTCGAAGCGGAAAGAAGTTTGTCGCTCCGTGTCAGTCGAGCTGTGCGCAGTAAAAGGCTGCGAAAATTCCAACGCAAAATAGACGATCTGATCTTTGGCCCATGATTGAGAACGTCTCCACCCGACCACCTTTGTTGCGCTCGTGATTTCAAGGTTTGAATCGATGACTTTGTCGCGATGTGCGAGGTCGATGACGATGTTTGCATCGTCAGTTGCGGGGAAAGTGTAACGATGCATGCCGGCGCGCGCCGTGGCTGTTAGCTCGGCGAGTACGTTTTCGTCGTCGAGCTTTACTGAATAGTAGCCGGGCGTAGCTGTTTCGTTTCGATGTTGGAAGCGCCCGGAGTAAGCGCGTCCGACCGAGGGCGTCAACAGTATGTCGCCGTAATCCAGAATGCCTGTGCCGCTGAGATGTGTGTGGCTGAAGCCGTAGATCTTCGAATCGGAATAGTGATAACCGGAGCAACCGTCCCAGCCGGTGAGACGTGTATCAGGGCTGAGTTGGACCATGCCGTACGGGACAATCGCGCCCGGGAACGTGTGCCCGTGCCCGCCTGTGCCGATGAAGGGATTGACGTAGCGCGTGAGATCGTGTTGTGCGGAAGCTTGCGCCGGCAGGAAAGCAAGCAGGAGCACAAGATTTACAAGATACTTCATGGCGCGGTTGCGATTGCGTAGACAAGTCGCTCTAACGCTTGCAGATCTCTCAAGTCGAGCACTTCGACCGGCGAGTGACTGTAACGTCCGGGCCATGACAAACCCACGTGCAGCACACCGTAGCGCACGAAATCTGATCCATCAGTGCCACCGTTTGTTGCGCCTACCTGGAGCGGGATCGATTGCATTCGCGCGATGTGGAGAATTCGATCCAGCTCAGCGGGTGGTGCGACAGAGGAGTTGTCGAGCCCCCGAATCACTGCGCCCTGCCCGAGCGGCGCATGCGCGAATCGCGTGGTCTCAACCGGCGAGTCAGATGAGACAAACGTATCGACACTGTAGACTCTCTTCACCAGCGATCCGTAGTGTCTCGCGAGTGCCATCGCGCCTTCGAGTCCAATCTCTTCGCGCACGGCCCACGCGAAGATCACTTTGCGCCTGAGTGCCGCCGGCTGAATTCTTCGCGCGGCGAGCACGAGCGCCGTCGAGCCGGCACGATCGTCAAGACCGCGCGCCGTGAAGCGTGTGCTTCCCAGGCGAGTCGCATGCTTGTCGGCAGTGACGGACAGACCAGTAGTGACGCCAAGTTGTTTCAACGCCGCGGCGTCGATGCCAAACCAGGCTGTTAACGCTTCAGGTTGTTTGGAAGTCGCTGTGTCGCGCGGGACAAATACACCGCGCAATGGCGCAGCACCGGCGCGATCGAAATGGAGCAATGCCGGTTGACCTTCCCACAACGACGGGAACAATCCGCCGCGCGTGCGCAGCGAGACGGTGCCGTCCGCGGCCATGTTTGTTACTTCGAAGCCGACTTCGTCCTGGTGCGCGATGAACATCGACGGATCGCGATCTGGTCCAAGTTCGAGGATGAGGTTGCCTTCGTTGTCCGTGCGGGTGAGGGGACGCGCCCACGCGGGAAGTGCAGCGATGATGGCTTCGCGAACCGGGCGCTCGTGCCCGGATACCCCGGGAATATCCGCCAGCGTTTTCAGAAGACTCGCAGTTGCATCGTGCGCCGAGGAAGCAATTGTAGGGGTGGCCCTCTGTGGCCACCCCACGTATCCATCCACGCTGGGGCGGCCACGGAGGGCCGCCCCTACAGTTACCCACGAGGGGTTCGAAACATTAGCGGCTGTGGCGACGGCGGATAATAATTTCGCGGCGTCTGAAACATCGACGCTCTCGACAAGTGTGCCGGCAAAGCGAACGCGTGGTGACAATACTGTTATGGAAGTTAGACCGGTGGAATCGGGTAAGAATGGGGGCTTTTCAACTTTCCGTTTGTTAACAGCATCGTTCGCACTATCACCAGCCGCATCAAGCAGCGTAACCTCATCAACACGCCCAACGGACCGCAACGCCGCCTCGAGTCCATCATGTCCAAAACTGCGCAACGTCGTGAGCAGAAAGATCGTCTCTCCACTTCTCACTTCCCCCTGCGCCGCACTCGCCACGGCCGCGCATCCAACACGCACGCCCGCCAACGGCCCAGCCACAAACTCACCGAACGACCACCCGCCAACATCGCGCACCACCGGATTCAGCATCTCGATCCCGAGCCGCTGTACCTCCGCCTTCGAACCAGCCCCAACATCGACCCACAGATCATTGAGCGTCGCAACCGGCGCATTCGCCACACGCCCACCCTGCAAATGCGTGCTCTTGACTATCACCACACCGGGCACAGCCCCAGCACGCGTCAAAACTCTGATTCGCTGTCCTTCATGAAACTGGACCCACAACGGATGCTGTCGTCCAGCGCCGGCCTCGCGCAATCGCAGGTAACCATCGTCAGTAATTTCCGTGACAGCAAAGCCGCCCCGATCGAGCGCACACGCAACCACACGCCTGGGACTGCCGCTGCCCTTGCGCAAAACGAGATTACCGAGCGCGTCACGCTTCCAGCCCGGCATGGCTTGCATGATCGGGCCGCTCGCGACGTGCTCCCAACCCGGCGGAGCGTCAAACGCGATCCAACTGCCGAGCGCTGCCGCAGTCTCGCCGCCATTTTGAGCGCTCAGAGGGAAGGCGCACGCCAACAGCAGCCCGATCGCCAGTACGAGAATTGTTTTTCTGACAGGATTCACAAAAGTTACAAGTTCGACAAGATATCATACTTGCGCTACGAAAAAATTGATGCCATACTGCGCATCCTCCGTCCAGACACTCGTCCCAAAACGTAGTTAATTAAGTTTTCTTCCAGCCCAGGATTGTCTCAACGTGCGGCTATTCTATGCGTGTCGGACTTATTCAATCGCCAATGTTGTCTATCCCGCTCGTTTCTCGCGGGCGGCGTCAACACCCCCACCAACCTAACTCTATCTGGAGGAAAAAACTATGAAGAAAGTTTTCGCGCTACTTCTGTTCGCCGGCCTTTGCACTGCTGCGTTCCTTTCAACACCACCTGCCAGCAGGGCCAAAAACGACAAGCTTCGCAAAAACGCAAATAAGATTGAGAACAGTTATATCGTCGTCCTCGACGACGGCGTTGTAGGCGAGAAAGGGCCATTCTCAATCGCACCCTATGTCGCGCAGGAGCTGACTGCGACGCATAAAGGGAGACTCAAACACCTCTATCAAAACGCGCTCAACGGGTTTGCGGTAGAAATGACTCCTGAGGATGCCGAAGCGCTGAGCCAGGACTTCAGGGTTGCATTTGTTGAAGAGGACGGCGTCATGATGGCCGATGCAACACAAAGCAACCCACCGTGGGGCCTGGATCGCATTGACCAGCGCGCTCGTCCACTGAACGCAACCTACGTTTTCAACTGGACCGGTGCGGGCATTTTCGCGTATGTCATCGATACCGGCATTCGCACCGCCCACACCCAATTCGGCGGACGTGCAGCCAACGTATTCGATGCGTTTGGCGGCAACGGGCAGGATTGTAACGGTCACGGCACTCACGTCGCAGGCACGGTCGGCGGCTCGACCTTCGGCGTGGCCAAGAGTGTTAACCTTCGCGGCGTCCGTGTGCTTAATTGCAGCGGTTCCGGTTCAACTTCAGGTGTGATCGCGGGTGTCGATTGGGTGAGAGTGAATCGACAAAACCCGGCCGTAGCCAATATGAGTCTCGGCGGCGGAGCCTCGACTGCACTCGACAACGCGGTAAACAACCTGTCGAACTCGGGAGTGCCGATTGCAGTTGCAGCCGGTAACAGCAATGCCAACGCGTGCAACTCGTCACCAGCGCGCGCGGCAAATGCAATCACGGTGGGCTCAACCACAACTACTGATGCACGCTCTTCATTCTCAAACTTCGGCTCGTGTCTGGACCTCTTCGCGCCAGGTTCGGGAATTCTGTCAGCGTGGCACACCTCTAACACGGCCACTGCAACGTTGAGTGGAACTTCAATGGCTTCACCACACGTGGCTGGTGTAGCAGCGCTTTACAGGCAATCAAATCCGGGAGCTTCAGCGTCAACTGTTCGCAACGCTATCGTCAACGGCGCGACGACAAACGTTGTGACAAATGCTGGTACAGGCTCACCAAACAGGTTGCTGTACTCGCTGTTCTTCTAAAGTCGTTTACGACGTATTGACGCGGGTGATACGGATCTGCTCTGATCTGCGTCACCCGCGTTTTATTTTTAGTCCCACAACCTGTGAGGTGCCCCATGAAGCTTCAACGAACTGTCGCTTTGGTTTGCACGTTTGCCCTGCTTGCAACCACAGTTCTGGCCCAACAGACTGCAGCTCCAGCCGCCAAACGTTCGCTCACACATCAGGATTACGACTCGTGGCGATCGATTCTCGCCCAGCAGGTTTCGCGCGACGGGAAATTCGTGGCCTATGCATACGTGCCGCAGGACGGCGACGGCGAGATCGTCGTGCGCAATGTTGCGACTGGTGTCGAGTTCCGTGCGCCGCGCGGTTATCGTCCCCCCGTCCCGCCACCGGACGATCCGGGCACAAACCTCGCCGAGTATCAGGCAGAGCAGGCGCGTTTGTTGCGACCGGTTTTCACCGCAGACTCTCGTTTTCTCGTGTTCAGCACTGAGCCGACGAAAGCAGAGGTGACTAAAGCGAAGAAAGAAAAGAAGAAGCCCGAGGAAATGCCGAAGAACGGGCTCTCGATCATGGACCTCTCAAACGGCACAGTGACGCGAATCGAGCGAGTAAAAACTTTTCGCGTCCCCGAAGATGGCTCCGGCTTTATTGCCTATCAAAAGGAAGCTACGACACCTGCCGCCGCACCACCGTCAACGAAGCCAACCGAGCCGGCGCCAGCCACCTCGCCGTCTCCCGAGCCGAGCGGCGCAACTCCGAGTCCGTCTCCCGAGCCGAGCCCGGCACCGTCAACAGAAGCAGGCACGCCAGTCCCACCTCAACGTCCATCGGGTCGTTCCCGTGGTAAAAAAGAGTACGGCTCCGAGCTGGTGCTACGTAACACCGCCACCGCCACAGATCGAACGTTCAACGACGTACTCGATTTCACGATCAGCAAAGACGCAAAAACACTCGTCTTCACCACTTCATCGCGCAAGGAAGACACAAACGGCGTCTACGCTGTCACGACCGACACCGACGGCTCGCCTGTGACACTCCTGA
>DATHTI010000119.1:0-5307 GCA_035463335.1 Pyrinomonadaceae bacterium
AAGTAGACCGGTCGAAGTCAGTCGTGGTCTTGAAGCGTGGTCAAGGCAAAGGTTTTTCCGGTCTTGAGAACCCTTTGTTTTTTAAGCCTGTAACAGGCATGCTGTACGGCGACGCGAAAGACACGCTGACGCGACTGGTGCAAGCCGTGCAGCACGCTTAGTAGAAAAAGCACAAAAAACTGGAGACTAAATGCGAAGATTTTTAACGGCACTCGTGTTGGCGAGTTTGCTCGTCACCACATTTCCCGCAACCTACGCCCAGCGCGCTGCTAATAAAACAAAGAAGTCAGCCAAATCTGTAACCACTCAACGCGGCGTTGATACGATTTCAGCAAACCAAATCAGAGATTATTTAACATTCATCGCTTCCGACGAAATGGAAGGACGCGACACACCATCGCGCGGGCTCAACCTGACTGCGAAGTTTCTCGCCATGAATCTCACGCGCTGGGGTTTCAAACCCGCAGGCGATGAAGGCAGCTTTTTCCAGCGCATCGATCTGCGACGCGAACGCGCTGACACGGGTCAAACGAAGGTTGATTTCAACGGGCGAACGCTCGCGTCGGGAACGGATTTTCTTCCAGTGGGCGGCTCCGGCAATGTCAGTGGTCAACTGGTCTTCGCAGGGAACGGTTGGTTTGTGAAGTCGAAAGGCATCGACGCGTACAAGGGAATCGATCCGGCGGGACGAATCGCGGTGATCTTCGGAAATCCAAACACACAACCGCGCGGCGTCACGCGCGCTGATTACGGCAAGCAGGGCGAAGAATACATGAACCCGAGCGATTACGCGCGTAGCAAAGGCGTTGTCGGTTTGATTTACGTGCCCGACGCACAGTACCTCAACAACTGGCGCCTTCGTCAGCGTTTCGTGGAACGTGGCTCGACTGTCGTCGCGAAGTTTCAATCACAAACTGCAACCACGCCGTTGCCGTCGATCGTGATCACACACGATGCAGCAAACACGATCCTGGCGGGTGAGACGCAGACTGCGGCAGCAACCCTCAACGCCTCTAACGGCTCGCCCCCGGCCACGCTGCCGGAATCGTTTCTGCTCAGCGATCAAAAGAAGATCACGATGAATGTCGTGAACACAACTGAGACTATACCAACGCAGAATGTGGTTGCAGTTTGGGAAGGCAGCGATCCGGTTTTGAAGGCTGAATACGTGGCGCTCGGCGCGCATTACGATCACGTCGGTACTGGCTGTCAGCCAAAGGGTGGTGACACGATTTGCAACGGCGCGGACGACGACGGGTCAGGCACGACGGCGTTGCTGGGAATGGCCGAAGCGCTGTCGAAGGCACCGACACGACCGAAGCGCTCTGTGTTGTTTGTGTGGCACTGCGGCGAAGAGAAAGGGTTATGGGGCTCACGTTACTTCACGGAATATCCAACCGTTCCGCTCAATCAGATCGTGGCGCAGATCAACCTCGACATGATCGGTCGCAGCAAGAAAGAAGGCGATACGAATTCGCGCAATCGTGACCTCACAGGACCAGGCGCCATCTATCTGATCGGCTCGACGATGATGAGCACAGAGCTCGGAGAGCTCGTCAACACAGTGAACAAGTCATATTTGAACATCACGTATGATACGCGTTACGACGATCCGGCCGATCCGAACCGGTTCTTCTTCCGCAGCGATCATTACAACTACGCGCGCAAGGGAATTCCGATCATCTTCTTCTTTGATGGTGTTCACGAAGATTACCATCAGGTGGGTGACACGGCTGACAAGATCGATTACGAGAAGATGGAGAAGATTACGCGCACGATTTACATGACGTTGTGGGAGATTGCCATCCGGCCGGCGCGCTTGAAGGTGGATAAGCCGCTCCCCGCGCAGATCAGCGGGAGCACAGATTAACGCGGAGCGGATCTTTCGGATAATAATTTTCGGTAGGCTTCGGCGCGTGAGAGACCAAGCTCACGCGCCGCTTTTTTGAGTGCCGCGCGATGGTCCATGCCGGACTGCTCGTACTGATCAACTAACGTTGCAATACTTACGATCGGAGTAGCAGCACCAATCACATTTCGATCGATCAGCACCACAATCTCTCCGCGAATATCCTTCTTGTCCGTGTAATCCGCGGTTAATTCGCTTAACCTTCCACGCCTGATCTCCTCGTGTAGCTTGGTCAGCTCTCTGGCCACCACAGCTTCACGCTCGCCGAGTATCTCGTAAGCATCTTTCAGCGTAGCAGCGAGGCGATGCGGGGCTTCGTAGAAGATCAATGTCCCCGGCACTGATTGTAGCTCGTTGAGTCGAGCACGGCGCGCACTCGTCTTCGAGGGCAGGAAGCCTGCGAAGAAGAACTCATCAGTCGGAAGACCTGCTGCGATCAACGCAGCGATCAGTGCGCTTGGACCAGGCACCGGAATCACTGCGATCTCGTTTTCAATTGCAGCGCGGACGAGACGAAAGCCCGGATCGCTGATCGATGGTGTACCTGCGTCAGAGACGACGGCGATATTGCTTCCCTGCTTTAACCGTTCAATCAGATCAGCGGCGCGCTGCTGTTCGTTGTGTTCGTGATAGCTGATCGTCTTCGTGGTGATGTTGTAATGATTAAGCAGTTTGTGTGTGTGGCGCGTGTCTTCACAGGCGATGAGATCGACGTCGCGAAGCACCTGAAGTGCGCGATGGGTGATGTCTGCGAGATTGCCGATCGGAGTGGCGACGAGATACAGAGAGCCGGGCATGAGGCCATTTTACAGTAAAGATAAAGGCCCCGGCGTTTGAGCCGAGGCCTTTGGCAGGGTAGACCAGCAGGTAACAAGCGGAAATCAGATGCGGGTTAGTACCGAGGGATTGGAATTCGTCTCCACCAATCGCCGTTGCGATTGTTGTTGCGGTCGTTGCGACGCCAATCGTCGTTCCGGCGCCAGTCGTCATCTCGGCCGTAACCGCCGCCATAGCCGAAACCGTAGACGTTGCTGATGTAGCGAAGCTCCTGCTGGATCTGCGCCCACTCTGAAGCAGTGCGCCCGTCAAATCCACGACGTGCGACGCGATCGATTTGATCGGCTTCCTGGAGCACGCGCCGAGCTTCATTGGCGCTACGATTCAAGTCGCGGCCGTTGCCAACTCGCGATTTCAGATCACCAACAGCATCACGAAACTGATGGACTTGATCGTTGATTCGATCTTCGCGGTTCGTGCCGTTCGCGCGGCTGCGATCGAGCGCGCGGTCCATGTCACGTTCGAAATCTTTTGCGAGACGATCGAGCCGATGGACGGAGTCGCGGAGTCCGCGATCATCGTAGCGTCCACCGCGGTTGTCCGGGTAACGATCCTGGGGATAACGTCCCCACTGCGCAGAAGCTGCGGCCGGTAACGCGAGCGCCAGGATTGCCGCAGCAAAGATTGAAAACTTCAGTGTGTGCCGGTTCGTCATTTTTCGTATTTCTCCTCCAATATCGTTGCCGACAGTTTGGCAAGCGCCGTGCCTGTGCGGAAATCGCGACAAAATGAGGAAGTTTGACCGGCAGAAGTGCCAAAACGTGCAGAGGCTGACGGAAAACGTATTGGCCGTAAAAAGGCACAAAAAGCACAAATAAGAAAAATGCTCAGGCTTTTAAGAAGCTGGATGCTTATTTGTGCTTTTTGAGCCTTTTTGTGGCTATTTCAGAAGGATGTAGAGGTGGCGCCGGAGGTCGGCTTCGAGCAGGAGGTGATTCTTTTCGATAGACTTCCACACGGGCGCTCCGGTGTTGGACCTCGATAGCAGCAACTCCTCGTTCGCAGTCTTGATTCCCAGGTGACGAATGTTCGCGGCTGCGAGTCCTCCACCACGCACGATGCCATCGCGCGGTGTCCTGGGCCATCCCGCTTCGACATACAAAGTGCGGACGCCATTCGTGAGCGTCAACAAGTGTCCAACCATCGTTGAAGTCCCGGTAGGAAAGCGGTGCCCGTCCTTTTTAGCAATTTGAATACTCGCACCCGCACGGTTCGCTTCACCCGCGAGCACCGTAAACTCAGCGAGCAGCCAATCGATTCCCGCTTTGCGCAGCAGGTCGTTTGAATTCTTCAGCAACAGGTACTCGGCCACTTCACCGCGCCCGGCCAGCCGGGCCTTGCGCTCCGCTTCCGACAACGCCGCCGCCCACGCTTCATCAAGTTCGCTCATATTCGCTCGCCGATGGTATCATGAGCGCCGAATCGTCCCCCCACAAATCCCAGATGCGGAACATATCGAACATGACCCGATCACATCGAGCGCTAATGCGCCTATTGACCGTAATCCCAGCGGTTGGGCTGTTTTTGCTAATCAGCGCAAACCCGTTAGCACAGTCACAAAAACTGCCTGCGCCAGGCAGCCACCTCAGCGACTTTGCCGGAGTGATCGACGCCGACACCAAAGCGCGGCTGGAAAACCTCCTCCAGGGTCTCAAGGAAAAAAGCAAGATCCAGCTTTATGTCGCTATCGTTGATAGCACCGGCGAGCAGGAGATCGCCGCGTTCTCACAACAGCTCGCGCGTGATTGGAAAATCGGCGCGAAGACGAGCCGCGATAAGAGCCTGCTGCTGGTTGTGTCAGCAGCCTCGAAGTCGTCGTTCACACAATTCACCCGTGCAGTGCAGGCAGATCTTCCGGACGGCGTGCTGGGTGAGATGAGTTATCGCATGAGCGGGCCGTTGAGCGATGGTCGTATCGCGGAAGCAGTTGACAGCGGCATACACGTGTTTGCAAACGCGCTCGCTGAAAAGATCGGTTTCAAAGTTTCTGATATCGAACCGACGACAGTCGCAGCTAACACGCCGGTCGCAAGTGACTCGCCGAAACCGGTGCTTGTCAGTGCGACGGACACACCACGCACGCGTCCTCGCACCGTCAGTCCAGTAGCAGAGGCAACTCCACCGGTCGAATCACCGAAAACCGATCCGACTCCTACTGAGAGCCCGGCTACAGAGCCAGTGACAACTCCTGAGCCAACTCCTGCTGAGTCACCAAAAACTGAATCGACGCCTGAGGAGTTACCAAAGACATCCAAAACTGAAACCGCGAAACCAGGACGCAAGAAGCCCGCTTCCGCCGCTGCGAAAACCACTCCCGTCAAACAGAAAACCGCCGCCGAGCTCGCAGAGCAAGAGCTCGATGAGATAGACGAAGTCGAGCTGACACTCACGAAGCCATTGCCCGAACGCGCGGTGAAGTTGAAAGAGTTTCTCGACACGCATCCCGAGTCGAAAGCACGTCCGCGTGCGATTGAGCTCTTGATCAGCACACATGCAGGTCTCGGCGATCAGAAGTTGAAAAACAGCGACATCGCGGGCGGCATCGAGCAGATGATGCGCGC
>DATHTI010000120.1:0-5392 GCA_035463335.1 Pyrinomonadaceae bacterium
CCGTCAACTCTCATCATGGCCTTAAAATTAGCTTCGCCGGTGACAATCGTACCGCCGCCCACGAAACCACTTAGCGTCCCCTCCTTGATATCTCGGGCCAGCGTCTCGCTCTCAGTCATTGCACGAGAGCCGCTGGAAGTCGGCTCAACTGCCGGTTTCGACTCAACGCTCGTCGTCTGCTGGTACGAGGGATAAGTCTTGGCAGTGTAATCAGGAACCTCCGGTCTGGAGTTGGAGTTAGAGTGGTCGTTCTCTTCCTGATCTTTGGCATTCTTTCCTATCCTGAGCATTTTTACCTCCGTAAATATGGGGGCGCGGAAGTTTGGTCACCGGCCGTCGGAACCTTGAAGCAACGAAACAGACGCGCTTGCCTTTTGTTAGTGGATTTCTAGCTTGAATGCTAGACAACGATGATTCGCCGCAAAAGCGGGCTCCCCATCATAGTCAAACTACGCGGTCTGTGTCTAGCTTTGTAATTAAATTATCATTCCGCGCGTTTGAAAAACTCCCGGACCACATGGCATTCTGAGTCGCAGAATGAAGACGGAAAGTAAAGTTCAAGTGAAATTGTTACGGCGAATGGGCGAAGCAATCGCCGATTTCGCCATGATCGAGGACGGCGACCGCGTGATGGTGTGTCTTTCCGGGGGTAAAGACAGTCATACACTTTTAGACCTTTTGATCGATGTCCAGGGCCGCGCGCCTGTAAATTTTGAGCTCATGGCGGTAAATCTCGACCAGAAACAGCCCGGATTTCCGGCAGACGTGCTGCCGGATTATCTCAGCAAGCTCGATGTCCCTTTTCGCATCATCGAGCGCGACACGTATTCGATAGTCAAACGACTCGTGCCGGAAGGCAAAACGTATTGTTCTGTCTGTTCGCGGCTGCGGCGCGGCATTCTTTACAACGTCGCGGTCGAGGAAGGCTGCAACAAGATCGCGCTCGGGCATCATGCTGACGACATCATCACCACGCTGCTTTTGAATTTATTTTACGTGGGCTCGCTGAAAGCGATGCCGCCCAAGCTGCGCTCGAGCGATGGCCGCAATACTGTGATTCGACCGTTGGCCTACTGTTCTGAAAAGGACATCAGCGAGTATGCGGGGGAGCGGCAGTTTCCGATCATTCCGTGTGATTTGTGTGGATCGCAGAGCAATTTAAAGCGAGTGCGAATCAAAAACCTGATCTCGGCGCTGGAAAAGGAGATTCCACACGTCCGGGCGTCGATGCTGAACGCGCTGGGAAACGCCGTCCCGTCGCACCTGCTGGATCACGAGCTTTTCGATTTCAAATCGCTCGGCTCAACCACCGGCGACATCGAAGCCGAGCTCGACCTCGCCCTCGGCCACACCGATACCGAGGAAGTAACAAGTACAGAGAAAAGAACAAGGATTTGAAATCGGATTTTCCATCTGTGTAATCCGTGGTTAAGGGTTTACTTGCTGTTCTCAATGCTCGTCGCCAGCACGTCGTTCATCGCGCAAACCGCAACACGCTTCGGCACCGCCGGCAACTTGAGGTCCTTGATCTCGATCGACGTATTCCCCGTCATTCGCGCCGCACCGAGCTTCGCCCAACCCTTACCCATATCGACATAAAGCGGCACGAGCATGACGAAATCATCCGACACACCTGACTGCGTCACTTTCCCTGACAGCGTCCCATCCGACGCCATCTTGTACTCAAACTTGTAAGCCGGAACCTGCGTGCCGTAAACCCACTGGTTGAAGTACCAATCCATCTTGCCGTTGCCCGTGACGTTCATCTCGGGCGTCATGTGCTTCTCGACGATCGCCTTGAAATCTTCCGTCGATACAGGCTGGTTGAAGTGCGTCTTGACGAAGTCTTTCATCATCTCCTGGAAACGCTGGTCGCCACCTTTTTGCGGCGAGTACATCATCATCCGCAGCATGTGCAGGATGTAAGCGCCTTTCGGGTAGATCAGAAATCGCGCGACGCCGCCCGTCTTTCCATTATTGAGGCGATACCCTTGCGTCACTGGTCCAACCGTGTAGGGCTTGCGATCTCGCGTCGCCGGCGACGCCTCGACGATCTGCTTACGCAGGTCTTCCCAGAACTCGACAAACTTGTCGTTACCACGAATGAACTGCACGTAAAGCGAGGCCGAGAACTCGGCAAAGCCCTCACTCATCCACTGGTCGTGATAACTATCCCAACCGATGATGTGTCCCCACCATTGATGGGCCACCTCGTGTGGAGCAACGTAGCGCCAGAAGTTGTCAGTCCCGCCGCGCGTTCCGAGCAGTTGGTTACGCTGCGTCGTGTCGATAAAAGCCATGTAAGGCATGTAGACGAGCGTGGGCCATGCCTGTCCAAAGCCGGCCGCGGGCTGTTGCGTCATCGCGATGCGCCCGTAAGGCAGCTTCCCAAAATAAGCGTTGTAGATACGAACCGCGTTCTGAGCGTCCGCGAGCGCCGCGTCGGCAATTCCCGTGGTCGAGATCGAGCCGAGCGTAGTCATCGTCTTCATGCCCTGCGACTCGAGACGATCGATTTCCTGCTGGATGGCTTTTATCTCGTCCGGAACCTCGACATTTGCGTAGAACTCAACATCGTAACCGGAGTCTTTATCATTGATCACTTTTTTCTTGAATCTGCCGTAGTTGAAACCGGCAACTGCGAGCTCCGTTTGACCACTGGACCACTTGGCCACCTGGAGATCACCTTCCTTCGTGTCAGGCGCGATTGGCGAGCCGGTGCCAACAAACATAAGGCTCTTCGGATAGCGGAAAGTCATGTCAAACGTGGCCCGATCTTCGGCAAATAACGCGTTCGCATTACCGGGATACCACGTCGAGCGCGGAATCAGGATGTAGTTGCCGCCGCCGGAGTCGCGCAGTGCATCGTTGCCCTCGTATTGAATCGACAACTGGACCGTTTGTCCGGCTTCAAGTGGCTGCGGCATGATGACGCCGAAATCCGAGTCTTCATTCTTATCTTCCTGCACGAAACTCAGCTCGCTTCCACTGCTGTCCTGCACACTCTTGACTCGTAGTGGTCCAAACAGCTCGAAAGGCACGACGCGCGTGCCGGGGCGCAGGTTGCGGAATGTCAGGCGATCGGTGGCGGCAAGGTGTGCGCCTTTGATGGCCGCGTCGATCTCGTGCTTTGTGATATCGATTAGTCGATTATCTTCCGAGCTCGAGGCCGTGCCTTTTGCATATTCCTCTTCACGATGGAAGGCGACCCATAGCCCACCGTCAGTGTCGCCGTAGCTCAACAACGCGACTTCTTCAGGTGTGGCGTTTGGCACACCGAGCGGCTCGAGTATGTAGACCAGCTTGTTGAAGCGCTTGCCGTCAATGAACGCCGTGAAAAATCCTTCGCGCGCAGGATTGTAGAGGTCGTACAACGTGCGCAGCTCGCGATTGTCGCGTAGTCGCTTGCGCAGCAGCTCCTGGTTGTCGCGATACGCTCCGCGCGCCTGGCTCGCGGCTGGACCACCAGTTTTCATCGTCGCGTTTGGCGACGATTTGATCTCGTCGAATGTCTTGTCAGTGAAGCGCAGCACGAGCTTGCCGAACTGTTCGGTTATGGCGCCTTCGCCTGTGAAAATGCTGAGGCTGCGCTTCTCGATATCCGTCGGCGGCGTTAGCGACAACTCACCATCGCCGATGAATACTGCGGCCGTCACTCTGTTTTCGACGGGCGTGATGAAATACAGCTCTCCTGACTTGAGGGTGAAAATCCCGGCGTCTCGCTTGAGTTTGAGATTGTTCACGACCGCGTAATCGCCCTTGAAATCGTCGCCTTTGGCGAGCTGTCTGAGCGATTGGTAGATCGGATCCTGGTTAGCCTTCTGCCCAGCAGGGACTTTCACCTGTGCTTCGACGGGCGCGATCTCCAGACTCACATCGACAGTAGCGGCAGAATCGTCTTCAACCTTCACGTCACCGCGCTGGCCCTCGTTGAATCCTTTTACTGCGACGCGGACGGTATATATTCCGGCCGGTAGACCTTCGACTTTGTATCGTCCTTGCGAGTCGGTGGTCGTAGTGAATTCCTGTTTCGTGACCTGGTTGGTGACGATCACTGTGGCCTTGGTGATAGCAGCGCCTTTCGGGTCAGTGATTTTCCCTTCGATGCGGCCGCCTGCGGCATGTGCAATGAGCAGGGGAATCGAGAGGAGAGTGAGCACCAAAAGAAGGGAGAGTCTTTTTGTGTATTTCATTTAGGGTACCTCGTTCAGGGTCGGAGTTAGTGAGCGCGAATCGGCATTATCCGCGTTTATACGCGGTCAGTTCAACTGTTTTTTGACTTAGGCCGGTGCGAGTGGTCTAACAATTCAAACGTTCGCGCCGGTAATGATGAGTCACTGGGCGCCTTCGTCCGATTCCGATCGCATTACGCGAGATGATCAGAGTCGGCGGCAACTGCCGGCGCTTGAATTCGTTGGCCGGCGATTCCACGCGGTTGAGAATATCACGCACGAAGCCCGGCTCGAAACCGGTCTCGACGATTTCGTTTGGCGTCGCTTTTTGCTCGAAGTATAACCGCAACACTCGATCGAGTTGGTCGTATGGCGGCAGTGATTGATCGTCAAACTGTCCTGGCGCGAGCTCGGCCGAAGGACGTTTGGCGATGATCGACTGTGGAATCACTTCGCTGTCTTTGTTGAGATAATTTGCGAGTGCGTAAACCTCGGTCTTCAAAACGTCGCCGATAACTGCGAGCCCGCCATTGGTGTCGCCGTAGAGAGTGCAGTAGCCGAGTGCGAGCTCGGATTTGTTGCCGGTAGATAGCAGCAAGCGGCCTTCGGAGTTTGAGATCGTCATCAGGATGTTGCCGCGCAAGCGCGACTGGAGATTCTCGGCTGCGGTCGACCGGTTCTCGATTGAAGGCGCGGGCAAATTCATCTGTTTGAGCAGAACTTCGTACGCGTCAGTGATCGGATGCTCGATCACGGGCATGCCGAGACGACGGCCGAGCTCGACTGAGTCTTCAACACTCGAGCGCGACGAATACGGCGAAGGCATTGTGACGCTCAAAACATTCTCCGCGCCGATCGCTTTACACGCGAGCACGGCCACCACTGCTGAATCGATGCCGCCTGACAATCCGATCACTGCGCGTTTGAAACCGTTCTTGCCAGCGTAGTCGCGAATGCCGAGTACGAGTGCGTCGTGAATTGTTTCTACGTCGTCGCCGGGTAGACAACGCTTGTCCGCGACGTCGCAGTTGAGATCGACAGTGCCGATGAACTCTTCGAACGGTGGCGCCTGAAGAATGATCTTTCCCTGCGCGTCGGCGACGATGCTGGCGCCGTCGAAGATGACGCCGTCGTTGCCGCCCACGAGATTTACGAAGACGATTGGAATCTTCGCCGTCATCGCGCGATGCGACACCATTGCGCAGCGCTGGCCCATCTTG
>DATHTI010000121.1:0-5861 GCA_035463335.1 Pyrinomonadaceae bacterium
CAAAAACCCGTTCTCAAAGATATTCACCTCGTTGAGGTCAAACTGCCGCCACAGGTGAGTTCCGCGCGTACGCACGAAGCGAACTTCCACCGCCGTATTCTTGTTGAGCTCGCGTTGAATACCAAACGAGTACGACTGCGTGTAACCACCCTTCAAGGCTGAGTCGAAATCGTTTGCGCTGCCCGCACTGCCAAACGCCGGCGTGAATGGATACTTGCTCGTATCTGCCGGAGGCGGAAGAGCGGGGAAGTTCCCATTTCGAAACAGCACACTGCCGGCTGGGAAGATCCCCGGCGTTAGTGATGGACTAACGTTCAGATTCACCGTTCCACCTTCGTTAGATCCGAACATCGCCGTGTAAGCATTGAAGCCCTCGCGGGTATAAGCGATCGAGTAACCGCCGCGGACAACGGTCTGCCCGCTCTCGCCGGTCAGTCGTTTCAGGAACCCTGATTTGAATGCCGGCGAGTAAGCGAAGCCGAAAGACGGTGCGAAATCTTTGTGTCGCATCGGGTAACCTGCTTCGCCCTTACCGAGCAGACGAAACTGCGTCGGCTGGCCCGCGAATGCGCCTGGTGAAAAAAGATTTCCGGCTCCGGAAACACCATAGATGCCGTCGAAACCAGTTCTGGTATAGACCAGATTATCGTTCACGGGTGAAGGTTCGAACTCCCAGCGCAGGCCAAAATTCAGCGTCAGGTTCGGCCGGATTTTCCAGGAGTCCTGCCCGTAAAACGCCCACTCGTTTTGATGGTTGTATTCAGTGAAACCATCGAACACATACTTCTTCGTATCACCATCGAGCGACGCCGAGCGGTTAATCGCGCTCACACGTCCCGTCAGGATCGCGTAGAGCGATTGGGCGTTTGCTAATTGTGTGGCATTCGCTCCGGGAAAGTTGGGACTCGCTCCCGTGTTGGTGAAAACGTTGACATTCATCGGATCGTCGGAAGTAATTCCGAGTACCACTTGTGGGACCACCTGAGTACCCGCGGCCTGCGTGAAGGAGTTAATGCGCAGGAACGATCCGCCAAAGTTCAGAGTGTGAGTGCCCTGGAGGAAAGTCAGGTTATCCGTCAAACCCTTCGTCGGTGTATTACGGCGCGAGGTGGTGCGGCGATTATAGAAAGCGCCGGTGCCGAGACCCTGTGCACCGAGAAACGTTCCCGTGGCGAGGGCGTTACCGCCCCAGAAATTGAAGAGCTCAGGCGAGAACTCACGCGTAAAAACCGACGTTCCATTTCCGCCTGAGGTCGCGCGTATTTCGTTAACGAGCCGGCTGTTGATGGTCCAGCGATGGGCCATCACGTAAGAGAAGGAGTTGCGATAAATGGATCCGGTAGTACCCGGCGTACCGACCACGATTCCCTGTCCGGGCGCAACACTGTTCTGACCATTAACTGCGTCAGGAGATGAATAGTAGAACTGGTAATTGTGAATGAACTCGAGATGCTGGTTCCTGGTGATGTTCCAGTCGAACCGCGCGGTCGGAAAACGGCGCACGTTCGTCCCGGGATCCTGAAACTGGTAATCAAGCCGGTTGAAGTCATTGGCCGAGGCGATGCGACTCCTTAACGCCCCGCCGGTGCGAACCGCCGTATTGACGATATCCAAGCCGGCGCCAATCTTCGGATCGATGGTCCCTGTAAAACCTCTGGATGCAGCCAGAGAAAGAAGATTGATGGTTCGAACCGTGCCACCCGAGTCTCTATAGGTGAACAAGCCCTGACGTGCTTCGGGCGTGAGAACGAGGATATTTCCGACCGCCGAGAGCGAGCCATATGCCTGCGGCAACTGAAACTCTTCATAGTTGAGGAAGAAGAACGCGCGGTTTCGACTCTTCATCAATCCCGGAATGATGATCGGCCCGCCAATGTGACCGCCGTACTGTCGCAGAAACAGACTGTCGCGCGGCAGACCATCGATGTTGTTGAAGTAGTAATTTGAATTGAATCGTGGTGAGCGGTATTGCCAGAAACCGCCGCCATGAAATTCAGATGTTCCTGACTTCGTTACGAAACGGACCTGCACCGCTCCTTCACCGCCACTTTCCGCGCCCGGGACGGCAGTTGATACCGTGACTTCCTGGACCGCGTCAGCTTTTGGTTGGACCTGAGTAAAAAAACCATCCGAGCTGCGCAGGAAGTTGTCCTGAATGTTTGCGCCATCGAGGGTGAGATTGACGGAACCTTTGGGCAATCCGTTGATCGACGAGGTGCGAGGGACGCCCGGTGTTTGCACACCCGGCAGAGTCAGCACCAGTTGGAGCGCGTCGCGTGTGACGAATGGAAGCTGTGTGATCTGCTTACCGGTTATCGTCGTGGAAACGTTGGCAGTTTCGGTTTGGAGGATCTCGCCGCCGCCCGAGACCACAACCTCCTCATTAGCGCCGCCCGGTTCCAGGGTCGCGTTCGCCGTCGCTATTCGCCCGGCGTCTACCTTGACGTTCTGAATTACGGTCTTCTTAAAATTCGGAGCCGAGACCGTGATCGTATACGTCCCGTTTGGCAACGACGGGATGGACCAACCGCCCTCACCGTTCGCGATTGCGGTGAAGGTAGTCTTTGTTTCGTTTTGAATTGCTTCGACAGTGGCTCCGGGCACCAAAGCGCCTTGCGTATCGGTTACCAGTCCCGTTAAGCGACCGCTCGTCGTGACTTGAGCTGAGACAATGGGGACAGACAACGCAAAGAGAAGAACACCAGTCAATAAGCGAGTCATGGGGTTGCCTCCTGTTCTAAAGGTTGGTTGGAATAAGCGCGAGGAAACGGTGGAGGCGTGAACCAACTACGACGAGTTGATACGTGTGCAACGCATGGGGAGACCTCCTTTTTGTTTCTTAACAGAGACGGGAACTGAGGTTCAATTTACGATGGCGGCAGTATAGCGCTCTGCAAACCAGCGTCAAGGGTTGATCCACAGATTACACAGATTTCTTTAAAACAAATCTGCGTAATCTGTGGATGAAGAAGACATCAGTAATAATTATCAAACAGATAAGAACATTTAGTTTCTATTATTCCAGCCAGCGGCCTATAATGCAGGCTCTTCGTACCAGAGCAACTCAGAATAACGGACCAAAAGCTGGCAGCGGTGAAAACGAGTCTCTTCCTTAAGTCCGCAGCAGTGCTGTTGACTGCGCTCGCCCTCGGCGTCTTCCTGTTTGCGCGTGTGGCTGTCGACGCTCAAGCTCCCGCGCCTCCCTTCGATCTCCTGATCACCAATGCACGCATCGTCGACGGCAGTGGCAATCCGTGGTTTCGTGCCGACGTTGCTATCAAAGATGGTCGCATCGCACGCATCGGCCGTTTAGGACCAGAGACGGCCGTTCGGACCATCGACGCGCGCGGGCAGATACTCGCTCCCGGGTTTATCGATGTCCACACGCACGTCGAGTCGATCTATGGCCTGCCGGCGGCGGAAAACTTCGTGCGCATGGGCGTGACCACGCTCGTCACCGGAAACTGTGGATCGTCGACGACTGAAGTCGCGGAGTTTCTTGGTCGCATAAAAGAGAAGCCGCTCGCAGTCAATCTCGCCACTCTCATTGCTCATGGCTCTGTTCGTCGCAAAGTGATGGGACTTGGGGATCGCGCGCCCACGCCCGAAGAGCTCAAACAGATGGAGAGTCTCGTCGAGCAGGGAATGAAGGACGGCGCGGTTGGTCTCTCGACCGGATTGATTTACGTGCCCGGAACTTATGCAAAGACTGACGAGATAGTTGCGCTCGCACGCGTGGCGGGAAGGTTCGGCGGTCTATACGCGACGCACATGCGCAACGAAGGCGACAAGGTTGCGGACGCGATTCGCGAGAGCATTCAGATCGGCGAACAGGCGGGACTTCCTGTCGAGATCTCTCATTTCAAGATAAGCAACAAGAAACTGTGGGGACAGAGTCCGATGACGCTCGGTCTCGTGCGTGAAGCTCGTGCGCGCGGGCTCGTCGTGACTGTCGATCAGTACGCCTACACCGCGAGCTCGACGTCGCTCGATTCGCGGCTGCCGTCGTGGCTGCGTGCGGGCGGCTTCGACGAAGCGAAGAAGCGGCTGGCTGATAAGGACACGCGCGAGCGCGCCATCAAGGATACGAAAGAGGCGTTGAAGCGCAGCGGTTTCAAAGACTACTCGTTTGCAGTCGTCGCTTCGTACGGTCCGGACAAGTCGTTCAACGGTAAATCGATTGCCGCGATCACGAAGGAAGTCAAGAAGAAGAGTGACGTGAAGAGCCAGATCGAACAGATGCTCGAGATGTACGAAGCGGGCGGCGCGAGCATGATCTATCACGGCATGGGTGAAGACGACGTGAAGCGGATCATGCAGGAGCCGTTCACGATGATCGCGAGCGACAGTGGCGTGCGACAAATCGATGAGAGCGTGCCGCACCCGCGTGGCTACGGCAACAACGCGCGCGTCCTTGGTTATTACGTTCGTGAGCTGAAACTGATCTCACTCGAGGACGCGATCAGGAAGATGACTTCGTTGCCGGCACAGACGTTTGGCTTTCGCGATCGCGGTTTGATTCGTGAAGGCTTCGCGGCTGACCTCGTGATCTTCGACGAGAACACGATCATCGATCAGGCGACTTTCGATAAGCCGCACCAGTATCCGCTGGGAATCAGTTACGTGCTTGTAAACGGCGCCACGGTGATCGAGAACAACCAGATGACCGCGACTCGTCCCGGCGTCGCGCTCCGTGGTCCACAGATTACACCGATTACACAGAAATCTGCGGAATCTGTGGATAAGTCAAAATTGTTCTAAAAAGGAGGAGTTCCATGTTCAATTCAAGGTATGTAGTATGCGCTGCATTGCTTCTGTTCCTTGCGGTCGCAGTTTCTGCGCAGACCGTTACTGGAACTCTTCAGGGAACGGTGTCTGACTCGAGAGGCGCAGTCGTTCCGGGCGCGGACGTCGTGGTCCGCAACATGGAGACGGGCCAGGAGCGCAACGTGAAAACCGGAAGCGAGGGAACTTACCTCGCGACGTTTCTTCCGCTCGGACGTTACACCATCACTGCATCCGGTCCCGGCTTCAGCAAGGTCGCTCAGGAAAACATCGAGATCACACTGAACGAGACCCGCGTCATCAATTTCACACTCAATCCCAGCGCCGTCACCGAAGCCGTGGTGGTGACTTCCGACGCCGCTCCTATTAATACGACTAACGCCGAGATCAAAGGATCGCTGAACGCACAGGAGATTCTCGAGAAGCCGACATTCAACCAGGGCAGCTTCCTGACCCTGGCCGAAACTTTCACCGGTTTTCAGGAGAATCCGACTTCCGGCCAGAACAATCCGACCGCATCGTCCGGCTCGTCGATCAACTTCAACGGCACGGGCACACGCGGCGCGACCTTCCAGATCAACGGCGTCAACAACGACGACTCTTCAGAAAACCAGAATCGACAGGGCGCGTCGCTCTCGACGATCAAAGAGTTTCAGGTCATCTCCAATAATTTCAGCGCCGAGTTTGGTCGTGGTTATGGCGCGGTGGTCCTGGTCCAAACAAAATCGGGCACGAACAACGTTCACGGCGACGTCTACTGGTATCACAACAACAGCGCCTTGAATGCTGCGATCAACGCCTTATCGCCCGGCGCGCGGAAAGCCGTCACGCGTCGCAACCAGTTTGGATTTACCTCGGGCTTCCCGGTGCTCAGAGATCGCCTGTTCAGTTTTATCAGTTTCGATCATCTGGAGAACTCGGGTGCCAACCCTTACAACCGCGACGTGTTCACTTTAGCCGAGCGCAATCCGGACAACTGGTTTCAGCAGACTCCCGGAAACAACACGGCGGCGAATCGCGCTTTCATTCAAAACATCATCGACCGGTTCGCGAACGTGGTCCCAAACGATCCGGCG
>DATHTI010000122.1:0-3128 GCA_035463335.1 Pyrinomonadaceae bacterium
AACTCCGCGAGGTCTTCGCTGAAGAGATTGTCGCCGCCCACGACGATGATGTCATCGTTGACGTTGCACTGAGTCATAACGAGATGCATATCGCCGATGGCGCCGAGCTTGTTTGAATCGTCGGTGCTTTGATCGTTGACGATGGTGAACCGAAAGTGAAGGTCGTCGGGGCGATAGCCCTGGGCCCACTTTTCGAAGTGAGCGGCAAACTTCGCATTCGTGACGATGTAAGCGTGATCGATATAGCGAATGGTCTCGATGTTATCGAGCACGTGCTCGAGCATCGGCTTCCCCGCCACCGGCAGCAGCGGCTTGGGTTGGTTCAGTGTTAGTGGATAAAGGCGCGTTGCGTAACCCGCGGCTAAGATGATCAGTTTCATATCTTGTTAATCTTTTAATCCTGTCTAAGCTTGACTCACTTCCTCAGCCCCATTCCCAGCGCTACGAACGTAAATCTCCGGCTTCAAACCCGTAACACGTTCATAATCGTCCGCGACGCGCGCACGAAACTCGTCAGCGTTCTCTTTCCTCACCAGATTAACCGTCGAGCCACCAAAACCACCACCAGTCATGCGCGCGCCGTAAACCCCATCAAGCTTCTGCGCGAGCTCAACCATCAGATCGAGCTCTTCAGAGCTGACCTCGTAATCATCACGCAAGCTCACATGCGAGGCGCGCATCAATCTCCCAAAACGACTTAAGTCATGCTGCTCCAGCGCCTCGCCAGCCTCAATCACACGCGCATTCTCCGTTACAACGTGACGGCACCGTCGATAAATCACCTCCGGCAATCCGCTGCGGTGCTGTTCGAGCTGCTCGATCGTCACGTCGCGCAACGCCCGCACGTTCGGATAAAACTGCGCCAGGTACCGCACGCCCGCTTCACACTGCTCGCGCCGCTCATTGTAAGCGCTCGACGCCAGCTCGTGCTTCACCATCGTGTTGCAAATTATCAACCGAACATTGTCGGGCAGCGGCAACAGCTTGAATTCGAGTGAACGACAATCGAGCAGGAGCGCGTGTTGCGCCTGCCCGAACAACGAAACAAACTGGTCCATGATGCCGACACGCGCGCCGACAAACTCATTTTCAGCACGCTGGCATAACAGCGCGAGCTCGCGATTATCGATTTTCAACCCGGAATTCGCCGTAAGTGCGCATGCGGTCGCGACTTCTATCGCGGCTGAAGAGCTTAGTCCCGAGCCGATCGGCACTTCGCCACGTATTCGCAATGAAGCGCCGCGCAATCGGTGACCCGCGCGCTCCATCATCACCGCCACACCGACCGGGTAGTCGCTCCAATGTCCCCGCGCTGCGAGATTTGGATCGTCGAGATCAATCTCGACTTCTTCGTTGAAATTTTCTGAGTGGATTTGCAGTTTGCGTTGATCGAGCGGTGAGAGGCTGACCCAGGTGAAGAAGTCGAGCGCGGCGGGCATGACAAACCCGTCGTTGTAATCGGTGTGTTCACCGATGAGATTCACCCTACCCGGAGCCCTGAATGTTCGCACGCTTTAGTTAGCCACAAAAAGGCACAAAAACACAAAATCGCTTTTTTCATATCCGTTTAATCCGTGGTTGCTATTGCTGTTTGTAATACCGACTCCGGCGTCCACTCATCAATTGATCGTACTGCCGATAAGTATCCACGACTCATCACTGCCAATCGATCGCACATCCCAAACAGCTCCGGCAAGTAAGAGCTCACCATTAACACCGCTTTGTTCTGCGCCGCACACGCGGCAATCGTTTCGTAAACCTGCGCCTTGCTGCCGATGTCGATACCACGCGTTGGCTCGTCGAGCAAAAGCACGTCTGCATCCTGGTGCAGCAAACGCGCGAGGATCACCTTCTGCTGGTTGCCACCCGAAAGCGATCCAACATCCTGTTGGACGCCCTGCGTTCGAATCTTCAGCGAGCTGACAAGCTTCTCAGTCTGTTTGCGTTGCGCGCCGAGATCGAGCCAGCCCCAACGCGAGCACGAATTGAACCTCGTGACCGTAACGTTGTCGGCGATCGACTGGTTCAACGTCAAGCCATCGCCTTTGCGATCTTCGCTGAGATATCCGAGACCCTCGATTAGACGCATCGCGGGCGTGCTGCTTCGCGGCGGCAAACTCTTTTTATTTACTTTGATCGTGCCACTTCCAGGGCGCTCCAGTCCGAAGATCGCGCGCAACAGTGGTGTGCGTCCCGAACCCATCAAACCCGCGATACCGAGTATCTCGCCGCGACGCAATTCAAA
Organism: Pyrinomonadaceae bacterium; assembly: GCA_035463335.1. Lineage (GTDB taxonomy): Bacteria > Acidobacteriota > Blastocatellia > Pyrinomonadales > Pyrinomonadaceae > PSRF01. The sequence goes on from DATHTI010000122.1 coordinate 2,246, forward strand.
CGTCGCATTCTTCAATAATGGAGGCGATGCAAGATTTTGGATGTCGAGTATCGTTTCTTTTGCAGCCGCTGTTCGAGAACGCACGGGAAAGAGATTTTGTTGTGCGCGACCGACCATCTTCGCGATCAGCTCTTCATCTGAGACTGAGTCGATCTGGCCGTTTGCGACACTGCGGCCATCGCGCAGCACTGTGAACCGATCTGCAATCTGGCGCACTTCTTCGAGAAAATGGCTAATGTAGATCACGGAGATACCTTCTGCGCTCAGCTTGCGTATGAGCGTGAAAAGGTGGCCCACGTCTTCACGTTGCAAACTGCTGGTGGGCTCGTCCATGAGAATGATGCGCGCGTGGGCGGCGAGAGCGCGAGAGATCTCGACGATCTGGCGTGCGGCGACTGAGAGATCGCCGACGCGTTTTTCCGGACGAATGTCTGCGTGATGAAATGTTTTTAGCACGTCGTTCGTGCGCGTGATGAGTTTGTCGCGATCGAGCCAGCCGAGGTGCGACGATTCGATGCCCATCAATACGTTTTCGGCGACGCTCAAGTGTGGACACAACGACAGTTCCTGATGGATCAGTGCGATGCCATGCGTGCGTGCGTCGAGTGGGGTTGATGGAGCGTATAGCTTGCCGTGGAGCTCCATCGTGCCATGGTCTGGACGCAGCGAGCCGGCGATCACGTTCATGAGAGTGCTCTTGCAGGCGCCGTTCTCGCCGATGAGTGCGTGCACCTCGCCTTCGCGCAACTCTAAATCGACACCGTCGAGCGCCACTGTTGGACCAAAAGACTTGGAGATTTTTGATAGCTTTAGGGCAAGCATTTGCAAGAATTCAAGATCTTAACAAAGAACAAGTCAGGAAGAGGGGCTTGCCCCCGCTTTC
>DATHTI010000123.1:0-5413 GCA_035463335.1 Pyrinomonadaceae bacterium
CATCGTGTTTACACAGCCTGGGGAAAACCAGTCGTGGCGATCACGGGAAGCGCCGGCAAGACGACTGCGAAAGAGTTGACTGCACATGTTTTGCAGAGTGCTGGTCATCGCGTGTTGAAGAGCGAGCGGAATTACAACAACGGACTCGGATTGCCGCTGTCAGTGTTGCGCATGGTTAGTGAAGATCGTTCACCGGATCAATTCGATCTGGCGGTGCTCGAGATGGGAATGTCGTCGCCGACACACGAGATACAAAGGCTCTGCAAGATCACGCCGCCTGACGTTGCCGTTGAATTGATGGTCGCGCCGGTACATCTCGAATATCTCGGCACGATTGAAAATATTGCGGCCGCGAAGGCGGAGTTGATCGAGGGACTGAAACCCGAAGGCACAGCGATTCTCAACGCGGATGACGAGCTCGTGATGAAGATGCGTGAAAAGCATGGTGGCCGCACGCTGACGTTTGGAATCGACAACGTTGCTGACGTTTCGGCGAGTGAGATTGATACGCGCTCACTTGGAAGAATTGAGTTTCGCTTGCGGACGCCGTTGGGTGAAGCCCGCGCGTCGCTTCAGATGAGTGGTCGTCATAACTTGAGCAACGCACTCGCGGCGTCGGCAGTCGGAACGGCGTTCTCGATTCCGCCGGAAGAGATTGCGGCGGCGTTGAAGACGGCGCAGCCGCCGAAGATGCGTGGTGAGGTTTTTGATTTTGCGGCGGGTTTTACGGTGATTGACGATTCGTATAACTCGAATCCGAAATCGTTGCTAAACATGGTGCGGACGATGGCGGAAGGTGGTCGCGGTCGGAAGCGACTCGTAGTGATTGCTGGAGAAATGCTCGAGCTCGGACCAGACGAGGTGTCGTTGCACAGGGAAGCTGGAACAGAGATCGCGCGCAGCGGGATCGACGTGTTGTGGGGCGTGCGTGGTCTGGGTCGAGAGATCGTTGCGGGTGCGAGCGAGGCAGGGCTCGCGACGACTCGCTTTTTCGATTCATCGGATGAAGTCGCTGAAGAGTTGATCAGGGAAGTGAAAGAAGGCGATCTGATCTTGATCAAAGGCTCGCGCGGTGTGGCGACAGATAAAGTGGTGAAGGCTTTGCGTGAGCGTTTTCCGCTGGCGGGAGTTTAGAGTTCAGCCTTTAGGCTGCTCTTCGGACAAACAAGCTAAAGCTTGAACTCTGAACTGTAAAACGATGATCTACTACTTCCTTTACGAACTCATTTACGGCCACTTCAAGGACAAGGATTGGTATCTCGTAAAGGCGCTCAACGTCTTTCAGTACGTTACGTTTCGCACCGCATACGCGACGATCACCGCCTTGCTGATCTCGCTTTTCTTTGGCGGCAAGCTCATCGAGGCGTTGAAAGAATGGAACGTCGGCCAGCAGATTCGCGAAGAAGGTCCGCAAGCGCACCAGGTCAAGCGCGGCACACCGACGATGGGCGGCGTGCTGATCGTCGGCTCGGTTCTGATCTCGACGTTGCTGTGGGCAAGGCTCTCCAGCGTTTACGTTTGGACCGCGTCGATCGCAACACTTCTCTTCGCAGCGATCGGTTTTATCGACGACTACGCGAAGATGGCGAAGCAGCGCAGTCTTGGATTGACCGGACGGCAGAAGTTACTCGCGCAGTTGCTTGTGGCCGTCGGTGTTTGGGCAGTGCTCTTCACCGCCACGAAGTTCATTGGCGGGACCGGTTATTCGTGGAACCTGAGTATCCCGTTTTTGAAATGGACGGCTGATCCGAACAAGAGTTTTGTCGGTCCTTATATATATCTGATCCTGATCGTCGTGGTGCTGCTCGGCTCGTCGAACGCCGTAAACCTGACTGACGGTTTGGATGGACTGGCGATCAGCGTCACGTTTATCGCGATGAGCGCGTTGACTGGTTTTACTTACCTGAGCAGTGACGCGCGCTGGGCCGGATATCTCGAGCTGACGCACCGGCCGGAAGCAGCAGAGCTGACGGTCTTTTGCGGCGCAATGGCTGGCGCGAGTCTCGGATTTCTCTGGTACAACGCGCCGCCCGCGCAGGTGTTTATGGGCGACGTCGGCAGTCTCGCGATTGGCGGCGCGATGGGAACAGTCGCCGTGCTGACGAAGCAGGAGTTCATGCTGCTGATGGTTGGCGGCGTGTTTGTGATTGAGGCGTTGTCGGTGATGTTGCAGGTCGGCGTTTTCAAGATGACGAGACGCACGACAGGCACCGGGCGACGTTTATTCAAGATGACGCCGTTGCATCATCACTTCGAGATGCAGGACTGGAAGGAATCCAAGATCGTCTTCCGGTTCTTAATACTTGCGATCTTATTCGCGTTATTGAGTCTCTCGACTTTGAAATTGCGTTAAGTGTTTTGTGTCTTTTGTGCTTCTTAGTGGCAAGAAAGTTTTGATCATTGGGGCGGCGCGCAGTGGGATTGCCGCGGCGAGATTTTTGGTGGCCCAGGGCGCGACCGTCGCGCTCACCGATCAGAAGCCGATCGAGAAGTGGACGCCTGAGGCGCTCACGTTGAAAGAATTGGGCGTTGGTTTGTTACCGGGCGAGCCGCCGAGCTGGCTACTCGATCAGCTCGATCTCGTGGTTGTCAGTCCGGGAGTACCCGCGACGATCATTCCGATCCGTTACGCCGAGCGAGCGGGCGCGGAAGTGATCGGTGAAGTCGAGCTTGCATATCGCTATTTGAAAGGACGTGTCGTTGCTATCACCGGAAGCAACGGCAAGACAACAACAACGTCGCTCACCGGTGAGATGCTGCGCGATGCGGGATTGCCCGTGCAGGTCGGCGGCAACATCGGTAAGGCGCTGATCTCGATGATCGAGACTTCGCGCGACGATGGCTGGACAGTCGCGGAGCTTTCGAGTTTTCAGCTCGAGACGATCAAGACGTTCCGCCCGTCGATTGCCATAGTGCTGAACGTAACGCCGAATCACATGGATCGTTACGAGACGTTCAACGACTACGCGGCCGCAAAGCACCGCATCTTTATGAACCAGACCGCAGAAGATACAGCGGTGCTCAATGCGGATGACCCGACAGTTTCGTCGTGGGCGAGTAGCTTGCGTGCGAACGTGATGCAGTTCAGCGTCAGGAAAGAAGTTGAGAACGGAGTTTTCCTGCGCGGGCGCGAGCTGATTTACCGCGGACAAACATTGCTGAATGTTGATGAGATGAAGCTGCGTGGAATGCATAACGTCGAGAACGTCGCGGCTGCGTTTGCAGCAGGAATCGCGGCGGGGGCTTCGCTCGCATCGATGAACGGTACGGCGCGGCGATTCGATCCAGTCGAGCACCGTCTGGAATTCGTGGCTGAGATCGAGGGCGTGAAGTTTTACAACGACTCAAAAGCGACGAGCGTTGATGCGACGTTGAAGGCGCTCGAAGCTTTTGCGCACGAGCCGGGAAAAGTTGTTTTGATTCTCGGTGGCAAAGGTAAAAAGGCGCCCTATGCGCCGCTCGAGCCGCTCGTTCGCGCGAAAGTGAGAAAGCTCGTGTTGATTGGAGAAGACGCAGAGACGATCGCGAACGATTTGGGAACGAGCGCGCCGTTCGAGCGCGCTTCGGACATGAAAGACGCGGTCGCACGTTCGTTTGCGGCTGCTGAGAAAGGCGATGTAGTGCTGCTCGCGCCCGCATGTGCGAGCTTCGATATGTTTGACAGTTTCGAACACCGCGGGAAGGTTTTTAAGGAAGCAGTGTTATCCACAGATTACACAGAATCTGCGTAATCTGCGGATGGATCGATGAGATGGCTCGAAAGTTAGCACCAGATAAATGGCTCTTTGCGGCGACCGTCGGGCTCGCGCTGTTCGGCGTCGTGATGGTCTATAGCGCGTCCGCCGTGATAGCGCAAAAGGAGAACGGCAACCAGTTTCACTACGTGCTCAAGCAGGGTGTTTGGGTCGCGGTCGGTTTCGTCGTGATGCTGCTCGCGATGCAGTTCAACTATCAACAACTGAAGAGCCGCCGCATCGTCTATGGCCTCCTGGTTATGTGCACGATCGGTTTGATTTCGGTGTTTGGATTCAGCACTACGAACGGCGCGCATCGCTGGATAAAGTTTCCGGGCGTCTCACTTCAGCCAAGCGAGATGTCGAAACTCGCGCTCATCATTTTTCTCGCGTACTTCCTCGAGAAGCGCGCGGGTGAAGAGGGCGATTTCTGGCGCACGTTTGTTCCGTGCAGCTTGGTGACGGGGCTGCTTGCGGCGCTCGTCGTGATCGAGCCCGACTTCGGTACCGCGATGATGCTGGTGTTGATCTTCACGGTCGTGATTTACACCGCCGGCGCGCGTGTGCGTCACCTCGCGATCGCGGCTGCGCCCGCTTTGGTCATCGCTGCGGGATTACTGATCCTGGTGCCGTGGCGAATGAAACGTCTGGTCACGTTTCTCGATCCCTGGGCGGACCAGCAGGGCGCCGGCTTTCAGGTCGTGCAATCGCTGATCGCGATCGGATCCGGCGGCACGAACGGACTCGGCTTCGCGCAGGGCAAACAGAAGATGCTGTTTCTTCCGTTTGCACATTCGGACTTCATCTTCGCGGTTGTTGGCGAAGAGCTTGGATTAGTCGGCGCGCTCGCGGTGGTCGCCGTTTTTGCACTCTTTCTCTGGCGCGGCGTGCGCACGGCGTTGCTTGCGCCGGACCGGTTCGGGATGTTGCTGAGTCTTGGAATCGTGACGAGTATCGTCGCACAGGCGCTCTTTAATATTAGTGTCGTGCTCTCGCTTGTGCCGACAAAAGGAATTCCGTTGCCGTTTATTTCGTACGGTGGATCGTCGCTTTTGCCGACACTGGCAGCGGTCGGCATTTTGCTCAACGTCTCGCAGCACGCGAGTGGATCGCTCGACGTCGGCTTGTTTGAGACGGCGACGACGAAGCTGCGCGAGCGAAAGAAGTTGAACGAGACTGCGCCCAGCAGCAGTTTGGGGCGGCGCGCTTTTGATCATTGAAATGCGAGTAATGATCGCTGCCGGTGGCACTGGCGGACACATCTATCCGGGCATCGCGGTGGCCCAGGAGATCATGCGGCGCGATGCAAGCTCGAAGGTCCATTTCGTTGGCACCGCGAAGGGGCTGGAGAATCGTTTAGTGCCGCAAGCTGGCTTTGAGTTATCGCTCATTGAAAGTGCCGGACTGAAGAATGTGAGTCTCGGGGCCCGTTTGAAGGGCGTCGCGTTGCTGCCGCGGAGTTTTCTTTCGGCGCAGCGACTGATGCGGCAGTTTCAGCCGGACGTGGTTGTCGGTGCCGGTGGTTATGTTTCCGGTCCGGTTGTAATGACTGCGGCGCTGACGAATCGTCCGACGCTCGTGATGGAGTCGAACGCGTTGCCGGGTTGGACCAACCGCGTGCTGGCACGCTTCGTCGATCGTGCGGCGGTCTCGTTCGAGCAGGCGCTACCGTACTTTCG
>DATHTI010000124.1:0-6208 GCA_035463335.1 Pyrinomonadaceae bacterium
AGCCGCCAAAAGCGGTATCGGGGAGGTAAACATAGGCCACGCGCCCCGAGCTGAGTGCGTCAACCTTGCGCCGGTTGTCTTCGATCCAGGCGAGATTTCGGAGGCCACCTTCACTCTCCACCGGCACAACCGTCACATTACGCGCGTTTGTTCCATCCGGGTTCGGTCCAACGCGAATCACGACCGACTTGCCCGCCGTCTGCTCGAAGAACGAATAGACACTGTCCGTCGCGCGCACTTCGCGACCGTTAACCGCCAGCAAATACTCTCCCACTTTCACGTTTACGCCGGGCTGCGTAAGCGGCGCACGCAATTGCGGGTTCCAGTTCTCGCCGTTGTAAACGCGTGCAAAGCGATAGCGACCGTTCTCAATGCGATAGTCCGCGCCTAACAGACCACCTCGGGTTCGTGGCGGCTCCGGTAGATCGCCACCGCCGATGAACGTATGGCCCAACACCGTCTGGCCCAGCATCTCCGTGAAGAGATAATTCAAGTCGCCTCGATGGCCCAGGGAATCGAGGTACGGCCGGTACTGAGCTTCAACGGCTTTCAGGTCCAACCCGTGCAGGTTCGGGTCATACATAAAATCGCGTTGAATGCGCCACGCTTCTGCATACATCTGGCGCCACTCGGTTTTCGGATCGACATGGACTTCCAAATCTTCGAGCTTCAACGCGCCCTCGCCCGGCTTGACCGGCGTTGCCGTCGGTGCGATGAACCACGAGATACTCTGGCCGCCACCCAAACGGAAGAGCATCTTTTCGCCGTTTGCTGAGAGGGCAAAAGCGGTGACACCTTCGAGCACCTTGTCAGTCTTACGCTTTTCCAGCTCAAACTTGTGCAGGATTACGCCGCCGCCCGGTAACACGCCGCTCGGCGGAGACTCGACGATATAAAGTATGCCGGCCTTGCCCGCAGTCATGCCGGAATAGTTACGCGCGGGGATCGGCACTGTCAGGATTCGCTGGCCGATGTCGTCGAAGTGAATGTCTACTTTGACGTCTTCCTTCTTTGGACTGGGAGAAGGTTGCGCGGGAGAAGGTTGCGCGGCAGCGCCATCGGCCGGTTTCGCTTCGTCCTTCTTTTCTTCCTTCACCTTCTCTTCATCACTCTCCGGCGCGATCGGTGACGGTAAATCTTTGCGTAGCACTACCACATAAACACTCCGAGTTATCGGATGATTGAAACTCGACATGTCGAGCCATCCCGTCGTTGGTCCAACGTCGGTACTGGCCGTAAAGAAGAGGTGCTTTCCGTTCTTGTCGAAGTTCGCGAAGCGAGCGTCGCTCATTCCATCCGTAATCTGATTAGTCTTCGCTGTTTCGATTGAGTAGATAAAGACCGCGCCGAGACGGTTGTCGAGTTGCTTTGTGTAGGTAATCCAACGGCTGTCAGGCGACCAGTTCGGATCCATCACGCGAAAAGGATTTTCGTAAGTGTTGGTATCAACTTTGACCGGCGTGCCTTTTTCAACGTCGATGTACCACAGGTTCAAACGTTTGTCGGTGTAAGCAATCTTCTTGCTGTCAGGCGACCACACTGGTGAATAGAAAAACGATGGTGGAGTGCCGAGATTGATCTTCTTCACTTCACCCATTCCGGTTTGATCGCGCAGGTGTAAAGCATATTCACCTGATTCGTCTGAAAAGTAAGCGATCAGTTTTCCGTCAGGCGACCAGGCGGGATAACGTTCGGCAGCGCCGGGCGTGTTAGTGAGATTGCGCGCGTCGCCTTTCTCGGCGGGCACGGTGATGATTTCGCCGCGCGCCTGGAAGAGAGCGCGTGCGCCCGTTGGCGAAAGCGCCGCGGCTGAGAGGTTCCTCGCGACCTTCACGAAGCGCGGGCGCACTCCCGGCAGATCACCGGAAACCGTGATGTTCAGCTTGCGCTCTTTGCCTGACGCGAAATCGTAGATATGCAACGATCCGAACTGCTCGTAAACAATCCCGCCCGGACCAGCATTCGCAGACTTAATATCGAGCCCGTCATTTTTGATTATCTGAGTGACTTTCTTTGTACCAGTGTCGTAAGCGAATAACGACACCGAACCGTTTCGATCTGAGAGGAAGTAGATCTTGTCGCCCACCCACATCGGGTTGGAATCGTTTGAATTGTCACGTGGCAACTTCTCAACACTCGAGTCAGAGATCTTCGCGATCCAGATCGGAGTTGTTTGTCCACCACGGTATTGTTTCCACGCATCCTGGTATTTAATGGTTGGCACATAGGCGAGGCGCGAGCCGTCTGACGAATAAGATCCCGTGACGCCCATCGGCAAAAAAACTTCCGCCGGAAAGCCACCATCAACTGGAATGGTGAACAATTTCGGCACTGGATTGGCACTCGCGCGTCCCGAACGAAACAGGATCTGTTTGCCATCGGGAGTCCAATCGGAAACCAGATCGGCACCGGGATGGTAAGTCAGCCGGCGTGGCACTCCTCCAGTTGCCGGTACGACATAGACGTCTACGTTGCCGTCGTACTCGCCGGTGAAAGCGATCAAAGATCCGTCTGGTGAAAATTTCGGATCAGTCTCCACGCCCGCACCGGTCGTCAATCGCGACGCGGTACCGCCGTCTCGGCCGACTATCCACAAATCGCCCGCGTAGGCGAAGACGACCTGGGTGCGACTCAACGTCGGCTTCTGAAGCAGGGAGGGCTCGATGGTTTGTCCGTGGGCCGCGCCGGCGATCGCGAACAAAAAAGCAGTCAGGAGGAGTGTCTTTCTCATTTCAATTCCCTTTCAACGATATTCAGCAATTTGCAGGAAGGTGTTACGCGACGCACTAAGACTCGGTTTCTTTGGATGTATACTGCAAACGGTTTTATTTCGCCAGTGAACCTCTCCAGGTTATGAAAAGGATTGCGAAGACAGTTTCGATATTATTCTCCGTCGCAGTGCTCGCGGCGGGTCTACTCGCCTGGCATATCTACTCGTTCGGCAATTCGTCTTCTAACGACCGGGCCGACGCCGCAGTGGTACTCGGTGCCGCCGTGTGGACCACAAACGTCTCGCCTGTCTTCAGAGAGCGAATCAATCACGCCATCAATCTTTATCGAAGAGGCCAGGTGCGGAAACTGATATTCACCGGCGGCCAGGGAAACCCAGGCGAGCCGACCGAGTCAGCCGCCGCTCGCGATTACGCTTTACAGAGTGGCATACCGGCAAGCGACATCCTGATCGAAGAGAAGTCTCACACGACGTATGAAAACATCGTGTACGCGAAACAGCTCGCAGACACACACGGCCTAAAGAAAGTGCTGGTCGTAAGCGATCCTTTGCACATGAAAAGAGCTATGGCAATGGCAACGGACGCCGGCCTCGAAGCGTCTCCCTCGCCCACGCCAAGCACGAGATATCGAGGCCTGAAAAGCCAGGTAGGCCTGTTGGCCCACGAAACGTATTACTACATCGGTTATCTCCTGCGCCGCCCCTTTCTTTAAAGAAACTCGGACATGATTGTAGGGGTGGCCCTCCGTGGTTACCCCAGGTTGCCACCTTGTGTTTCCGCGCTGGGGCGGCCACAGAGGGCCGCCCCTACAATTACTCACGAGGCGTCTAATTCTTTTCGAAACTAGAACCGCTGCGGTGCGCCACTCACGACGCGTACTGCATCACGAGCGATCAATAACTCTTCATTCGTCGGTATAACGAAAACTGCGACGCGAGAAACTTCAGTGCTGATCTGACCACTCTTACCAGCCCCGTGCTTCGAATTGAGATCAAGATCCAGCTCCACTCCGAGCCAGGTCAGATCAGAACAGATCCTCGCGCGGATCTCAGCCGAGTTTTCACCAATGCCACCCGTAAACACGATGGCCTCGGCGCCGTTCATCGCGGCCAGGTAACTGCCGATATATTTACGCGCGCGATAGCAGAAGATCTCAATCGCGAGGCGCGCTCGACGATCGTCATGTTCACGCGCTTCGGCCAGTAAGTCGCGCATATCATCAGTCAAGCCCGAGATGCCCAGCAGTCCCGATTGCTTATTGAGCAGCGATTCGACTTCACGTGAAGTTAAACCCTCTTTCGTGGCAATCAGATCCACGATCGAGGCATCGAGATCGCCGGACCGCGTGCCCATCACGAGTCCTTCCAATGGCGTGAATCCCATCGACGTGTCGATGCTGTTTCCGCCTTTGATCGCGGCGATAGAGCAGCCATTACCCAGGTGCAGCGTGATAATGTTCGTTGCGTCGCGCGCAATCCCTTTCAACTTGCGATACCGGTACGCGACGTAACGATGCGACGTGCCATGAAAGCCGTAACGCCGGATGCGGTGACGGCGATACAGTTGATACGGCAGAGCGTAGAGAAACGCGTGTTCAGGAAGTGTTTGATGGAATGCGGTGTCAAACACCGCTACTTGCGGTAAAGCAACGCCCAATGCTGTGCGCGCTGCGACGATGCCCTGGATGTTTGCCGGATTGTGTAGTGGCGCTAGCTCGATGCAGTCTTCGATGGCGCGCAACACTTCATCCGTAATCAGCACCGATTTCGTGAAGTGCTCGCCGCCATGGACCACGCGATGGCCCACGGCGTGAATGTCTGCGACAGTCTGAACCTCGCTCACGCCAGACTCTTCCGAGATGGCCCAACGAAGTATCATCTCCACTGCTGCACGCGTGTCTCTGACGGGCTCGGCGAACCGCTTCGGCGCTTGACCTTCAGCAGTAAACGTCACGATGCCGGCGCCGCCGATCCGCTCGATCAGCCCGTGGGCCAGACGCTTGTCGGCGTCCTGCTCGATACGCTCGAGGTCAGTCGCGATCAATTGAAACTTGACCGACGAGCTGCCGCAGTTAAGGACGAGTACATTCATTTGGGATACAAAGTTCCGCGTTCAGAGTTCAAGCTTTAGCTTGCGGTGGCGAGAAGAGCAAGCTAAAGCTTGAACTCTGAACATAATTCTTCAATAGGGCCACTTCCAATCGCGAATCTCAGGCATATCCTCGCCGTGCTCGGCAATGTAACGTTTGTGCTCGAAACGCTTGTCGCGCATCTCCTGCAACAGGTGCGCGCCTATCGTTTCAAGCTTCGGGACACGATCGATAACATCCATCACCAGATGAAACCGATCGAGATCGTTCAGCACCACCATATCAAAAGGCGTTGTGGTCGTACCCTCTTCCTTGTAACCACGCACATGCAGGTTCCGATGGTTAACTCGCCGGTAAGTCAAGCGGTGAATCAGCCACGGGTAACCATGAAAAGCGAAGATGATCGGCTTGTTTGTCGTGAACAGTGAATCAAACTCCTTGTCAGACAATCCATGCGGATGCTCGCTTTGCGGCTGTAGTGTCATCAGGTCAACAACATTGATTACGCGGACCTTCAGCTCAGGAAAGCGCTGCCGCAGAATATCCACAGCCGCAAGGGTTTCAAGCGTCGGCACATCACCTGCACAAGCCATCACCACGTCAGTCTCCGCATCATCATCGTTACTGGCCCATTGCCATATCCCGATGCCCGCGGCGCAGTGCGTCATCGCCGCGCCGATATCGAGATACTGCAACGCCGGCTGTTTACCGGCAATCACGACGTTGATGTAGTTCTGACTGCGCAGGCAATGGTCCATGACTGACAACAAAGTGTTCGCGTCAGGCGGAAGATAGACTCGCACAACGTCAGCCTTCTTGTTCACTACATGATCGATAAAACCCGGATCCTGGTGGCTGAACCCGTTATGATCCTGTCGCCAGACGTGTGACGTGAGCAGGTAATTCAGCGAGGCAATAGGCCGCCGCCAGGGAATGTCACCACTCACTTTCAACCACTTTGCGTGCTGGTTCACCATCGAATCGACAATGTGAATGAAAGCCTCGTAACACGAGAACACGCCGTGACGGCCAGTCAACAAATATCCCTCGAGCCAGCCCTGGCACAGATGTTCGCTCAGAATTTCCATCACGCGGCCGTCACGCGACACCTGTTCGTCGGTTGAATTCGTTCTCGCCATCCACACGCGATCGGTAACTTCAAACAAAGCATCAAGCCGGTTCGATGAAGTCTCGTCTGGTCCAACAACACGGAAGTTGCGCTCTCCCATATTGAGCTTCATCACGTCGCGCAGGAAAACGCCAAGGGTGCGCGTTGCTTCGGCTTCAACCGTGCCTGGTGTTGGAACAGGCAGCGCGTAATCGCAGTAGTCCGGCATCTTCAGGCCTTTCAGAAGCAGGCCGCCGTTCGCATGCGGGTTCGCGCCCA
>DATHTI010000125.1:0-3174 GCA_035463335.1 Pyrinomonadaceae bacterium
CAACGTCGCACTCACAAACAACGTCTGCCCGCTCGGCGTGTTATCCGGCAAGCGAACGACGATCTGCGTTAGCTCAGCGATCCCCGGCACCTGCCCCACAAACTCAACCGTTAACGGATAAACATTCAGCGCCGCATCCTCTGCGCGCACCGTCACCGCCGAGCTATTCTCCCCGTCCATCAACGCCATGTTCATCCCAAACAACATCAACCTCGTGCGCTGATCCGCGCTGAAGTTGAAGATATTCGTCAACGGAAACGGATCGCGAACCATCGTCACTGAGTCGAGCGCCACCGCGCTATCCGAACCGGGTTCCGAGATCAGCATCGGTTCCAGGAATTGCACACGAAACACCGCACCCGATCCGCGCGCGAGATAGTAAAGACTGCCATCCGCGCCAACCTTCAAATCCACCGGATTCGAGATGTTCGTCGCAAAGCCCGACGCCGTTCCCGTTGCCGGATCGAAAACTCTGATCCAGCCACTGCACAGATCCGCGAAGAAGTATTTCCCAATGAAACTCGCCGGGAATTGAACAGTCGCCGGATTGTAAAAAGCGCCGCCCGCGATCGCACAGCCAGTTGTCGCACTGAACCCGTGTTGATACGCAAGCAGCGGGGAGCGAAATGCAGGATTGCTGGTGACACCTTCGCTGCTCGGCCATCCGTAATTCGATCCGGCAATGCCGTCGTTAATCTCTTCCCACGTAACTTCGCCAACGTCGTTGATGAACATCCGGCCGCTTCCGGGCTGAAACGCGAACGTGAATGGATTGCGCAGGCCGAGCGCCCAGATGGATCGATTTGCTCCGACGGCGGTATTGAAGAATGGATTGTCGGTGGGGATCGTGCCGTCTGAGTTGATCCGCAGCATTTTACCGAGTCTGTTGTTCAATGTTTCCGCGTTGAAGCGGTTTGCGTTCTCACCGACCGCGACATACAACTTGCCGTCCGGTCCGAAGTGAATCGCGCCACCGTTGTGGTTTGTTGCGGAGCTCAGGTTCTCGAGCTCGAGAATAATCGTTTCACTGCCCGGCACGACCACATCGCCGTTCGCCGTGAAGCGACTGACGCGATTGTGTCGTGGCGTGGATGGAACCGTGTAGTACAGATAGAGAAAATTAGTGGTTGCGAAGTTTGGATCGAAGGCGATGCCCAGTAGTCCGCGTTCACCGACGGGGTCGACGCTGAGCGTGAGAAACGGTGTCGCGAGCAGCACGCCGTTTTTGATCACGCGCAGGCTTCCGCCCTGCTGGCAGACAAAGATACGGCCGTCGGGCGCGATCTCCATCGCTGTTGGACTGTCGAGGCCGTTGACTGATGTTTCCGTGAAGCCTGGTGGGAGTGTTGCGGCATTCACCGCAGACGCCAGTAATAAACAGAAAACTAAACCACAGATAAACGCAGATCCGCGTCTAAGGGCTGGGTGCAAAATACGAAAGTCGCCCATAAACCTGGTACTCCGGATGTCCTTTTACTTTGAACTCGATCTTCCTGCGCTTCCCATCGCGCTCTTTGTTCGTCGGATAGTAACCCACGATGTATCGCTGATTTATGTCAGAAAAAATGCGCGCGTAAATATCCTCCGCCTGCTCGGGCGTTTCTAAATACTCGGTCCACCCGCCGGTCAACGGCGCGACTACCGACAAGGCCGATTGAAGTTTTGCGGTCCGTTCGATGGTCCATCGTCGCATGATGTCACTGCTTTGATCGCGGCGGTCCATTCGATCTTTCACTCTCGCCTTAGTCTTGAATGACAAACCCGTAAGCATCTCTTTCAATCTGAGCTGCTCATCTGCCATAAACTTTTCCCTCTGCACTTCAGGTGTTAAGCCCGTTAGCTTTACTCCCGGAACAACGGTGTACACAGTCGCTCGCGATTTCTCGACCGCTCGATACACGTCATCGAGACTGAATTCCGTCTCATTCTTCAACAAATGCTGCGTGTGATAATTAAGGCTTTGTTGCGCGCTGAGGAGCGAGTCTCCTTCGAGGCCGTCGGGTATCTCGAGCTTGATCACGGGATTTCTTAAAAAGTACGCCTCATCGCCGTCTGTTTGAAAAATGATTATGGGACGAACATCCTCGTCACCGAACGCTTCGTTGAGAGTGGCCATCAACGCGCTGTACTGCTGGCTGCGCCCGATGCGTAGCTGCTTACCCATGTAATAAGGATGTCTCTGCGTGCGCTCGACCAGCGAGTCGAGTGCCTTCTTCAGCTTCTTCTTGTCAGACGTGAAATCGAGGATCAGCTCGACGTCGTCAGTGACGATGGCCATCAAGTCTTTGGGCGCAAGCTTGTCGACGAGAACTTTCGCGGCCTTGACGCTGTTCATCAGGTACGGCATTTGGCTGCCGCTATAGTCGATGATGAGAACGATCGTGCGCGGCACGCTGACGTTGTCGCCGTTGAGGAAGTGACCGACGGTTTGTGGTGCGCCGTCTTCGGCAATCGCGAAGTCGTCGGCAGTCAGGCCGGCGACGCTCTTGCCGTGCTGATCGAGCACGAGCAGATCGGAGCTCACGAGTGACGTGTCGATACGGATGACATCGCCTTCATCGAACGCCGCACCCTGCTCGATGGCGGCATTTTTTTCAGGGTTCCACTTGAGTCGTTTGAGGCTGGAGCCGAAGTCTTTGAGCTTCTTTCGTTTCGGCGGTGATTGAGTTTGTCCAAACGAAACGCTAGACAGACAGAGAACCAATAACAAAATCCGTGTAATCTGTGGATAACATTGTCTCACCGCCTCGACAGCTCGGCCACAATCTCCCGCACAGCCTGCCGCGCTTCTTCCACTTCTTCCGGTTTGAACGACACGGCGCCGACCACCGCATGCCCGCCACCACCATATCGCTCACAAATCTTCGCGATGTTGTGCGTGCGCGGCACGGGCGCCCACGGGTTCGAGCCGACCGAGATCTTCGTGCGCTGTGAACCACGCGTGAGCGCAACCGAGTAAGTGGCTTCCGGGTGCAGGTAGTAAGGAATGAACTTGTTGAAGCCTTCGTAACCCTCGTCAACCAGATCGAAGTGGACCACGCCGTGCGCGCTCATTGCCTTCTTCCTGATCACTTCGAGTGTTTCGAGATGCTGTTGAAGTATCGGCTGGAAACGACGTTGCACTTCCGCGCTCGTCGCAACTTCCTCGAGCGATTGGGTCGTCAGCTCGCGAAT
>DATHTI010000126.1:0-3693 GCA_035463335.1 Pyrinomonadaceae bacterium
CGACGACGTTCGTTCCATACTCAACCATCTGTTTGGCGTGGAACGTTCCCTCTTTTCCAGTCAGGCCCTGCACCACAAGGCGCGTAGATTTATCGACCAGGACGCTCAATGACGAATGCTCCTCCAGTTAGAAATCGGGCAGTATACAAAAACCATCCACAGATTACACAGACTGCCTAAACAATCTGTGTAATCTGTGGACAAGTGCTAAACCAGCTCAACGCGCTCACCATACTGCGGCACGTGCACGTTCCATCCAAACTTTTCTTTGATGTGACCGGCCATTGCGTTTGCGGCTTCGGGCTCGCCATGTGTCAGAAACGTTGTACGCGGCACGGCGCCTTCCATGCCTTCGAGCCAGCGCAGCACTTCTCCCCAGTCAGCGTGCGCTGAGAAACCGCCAATTTTTGCCGTGCGACAACGAACCGGAACCCATTGTCCGAGAATCTTCACTTCCGGCTCACCATCGAGTATGCGACGACCAGTCGTGCCTGCTGCCTGGAAGCCGACGAAGACAATCGTCGCTTCCGGATCGGGCACAAGCCGCAGTGCATGATGCAAAACACGACCACCAGTCATCATGCCCGAGGCACTGATGATCACACGCGCGCCTGATGCGCCGTTGAGTCGCTTCGACTCTTCGCGCGATGACGCAGTGTTCATCGAGTGTGTTCGCAACGGGTGTCTTTGCTGGGTGAGAATACTCGCGTATTCCTCGTCATGCTCTTCCTTGCGGTTCGCGTACGCGTGGGTGGTCGCGGCAGCCATCGGCGAGTCAACGGCGACGGGCAACACCGGAATCATCTTCTCGTCTTCCAGCTCGCGAATCAGGTAAACGAGCTCCTGCGTACGCCCAACGGCGAATGCGGGTATGAGCACTGGCGCCTGTCGTTGTGCGGCGTCGTTGATGATGCGCGCGAGTGCGACTTTCGGATCTTCCGGATCGTGCAAACGATCGCCGTAAGTCGATTCGACGAGCAGGTAGTCGCACGAGGGCGGCGGAACCGGATCGTGAATGATTGGTTGATCGTAGTGGCCCAGGTCGCCTGAAAAGAGCACACGCCGTCCTTTACCGTCGCCGCCGGCCTGGTCCAGCTCGAGCAACACCAGACTCGATCCGAGAATGTGACCGGCGATTCTGAAGCTCGCGCGAATTCCCGGTCCTGGCTCAAACGTCTCGCCAGTGTTCGCCATAGGCTTCAGCAGCTCGAGCGCGGCGTAGGCATTTTTTTCCGTGTAGAGCGGGAGCGCCGGCTTGTGCTTCGTCAGGTTGTGGCGATTGCGATAGTCGGCTTCTTCTTCCTGCAAACGACCCGCATCGGGTAGAAGGATCTTCAGCAGGTCGGCCGTGCCGCGCGAACAGTAAACTGGCCCACGAAATCCTTGTTGGACCAGGCGCGGCAGGTAGCCCGTGTGATCGATGTGCGCGTGAGTGATCAGGACTGCGTCGAGCGAGTGCGGATCAAACGGCGGATCCTGCCAGTTGCGCTCGCGCAGCTCTTTCAGACCTTGAAAAAGTCCACAGTCAACGAGGACTCGCGCTTTGTCTGTTGCAACGAGGTATTTCGAACCGGTGACAGTGCCGACGCCACCCCAAAATTCAATGCTGGCCAATCAATGACTCCTTCCGAGTTCTTCAATCCTTTTGTCGATTTCTGATCCGCGTTCACCCGCGGCTTCAAGCAGCCGATGTCACCACTTTCTCAGCCGCATCCTTCATCCCATCCGCGACCGTGAAATTCAATCCCGATTCGCGAATGACGCGCTGACCTTCCTCGACATTCGTTCCTTCCAGACGCACCACTACCGGAACCTTGATCCCGAGATTTCGCGCTGCTTCAACCACGCCACGCGCCACCATATCGCAACGCACGATCCCGCCGAAGATATTGATCAAAACAGCCTTCACATTTTCATCAGCGAGCAGAATTCGAAACGCTGCTTCGACGCGTTCCTGCGATGCGCCGCCACCGACGTCGAGGAAGTTTGCAGGCTCGCCGCCGGCGAGTTTGATGATATCCATCGTCGCCATCGCGAGGCCCGCGCCGTTGACCATGCAGGCGATGTTGCCGTCGAGCTTGATGTAGTTGAGATCAAACTTCGAGGCTTCGATCTCGAGTGGCTCTTCTTCGTTTAGATCACGCAGGTCGAGAAATTCTTTATGACGAAAGAGCGCGTTGTCGTCGAAGTTGATCTTCGCGTCGAGCGCGATCAGGCGGTTGTCCTTAGTTAATAAGAATGGGTTGATCTCTGCGAGCGATGCGTCTATCTGCTCGTATGCGTGGTAGAGCGACTGCATGAACTTCACTGCCTGGTTTACGAGTGCCGCCGGTAGCCCGAGACCGAACGCGAGCTTGCGTGCCTGAAACGATTGAAAACCGACAGCGGGATCGATGGTCTCTTTGAGGATCTTTTCCGGTGTATGCGCGGCGACTTCCTCGATGTCCATTCCGCCTGCTGATGAAGCCATGAACACCTGCCGCCCCGACGCGCGATCGAGCACGATTCCCAGGTAGAACTCTTTATCGATTGGTAAGCCTTCTTCGATCAATAACACACGCACTTCGCGACCTTCGGGACCAGTCTGGTGCGTTACGAGTTTCATGCCGAGCATCTGGCGCGCAAGCTCTCGTGCTTCGTCAGCACTGCGGGCGAGCTTCACGCCGCCACCCTTGCCGCGGCCGCCCGCATGAATCTGTGCCTTCACCACAACGAGATCGCCGCCGAGCTCCTTGGCGGCGTGATAAGCCTCTTCAGGCGAGCGCGCCACAATGCCGCGCGGCACCGGCACCCCGAATCTTTTTAACAGTTCTTTACCCTGGTACTCATGAATTTTCATGCAACAGCCTCAGACGGATTTGAG
Source organism: Pyrinomonadaceae bacterium (assembly GCA_035463335.1). Classification (GTDB taxonomy): domain Bacteria; phylum Acidobacteriota; class Blastocatellia; order Pyrinomonadales; family Pyrinomonadaceae; genus PSRF01. The sequence goes on from DATHTI010000126.1 coordinate 2,864, forward strand.
CTTTTGGAACGCGGCGAGTGTAGCAGAGCCGCAAAAAGGCACAAAAAGCACAAAACTGTTTTAGGAATCATTTGTGTCTTTTGTGCCTTTTTGTGGCAAACTTTTCTTAAGATGAGCGAAGTTGTAGTTACTTCACTAACAAACCTGCGCAACGAAGTGCGCTATGGTGAGGGGCATTCGTTTATTACTGACGAGCCGGTTGCAGTCGGTGGTGAAGATGCTGGTCCTGATCCATATACGTTGCTGCTCGCGGCGCTCGGCAGTTGTATCTCAATGACGGTGACGCTTTATGCGCGTCGAAAGCAGTGGCCACTCGAGAGTGTCACCGTGCGTTTACGACAAAACCGGATACATTCGAAAGATTGTGAGGAGTGTGTGCAAAACAAAGATGGATACATTCACCGCATCGAGCGAACAGTGAGTTTCACTGGCCCACTCTCCGAAGAACAGCGCGCGCGTCTCGAAGAGATCGCGCACAAGTGTCCGGTCCATAAAACACTCACCTCGGAAATCGTCATCGTATAATTTTGCAACTGCAAACTATTGAACACCGCATTAAGCCGCACTTATCTTCCCGGCCGCAACACCTCATCCGGTCAGTTCCCCCGACGGACCGTCTTTACGCAGCCGGCTAATGCCGTCTCGCACCTAAACCCGATCTTCAAACGTAAGGACATCCAAATGAAATCACTCCGATCCTCCAGACTTCGTATCAAACTGTCGGTTGTTTCACGAAACAGAAAATACTGGCTACTTCTCTCGGTCACTCTTGTGAAAGCGGTGCTGATGTGGACCAGCGCGGCTTCAGCCGCTTGCAACTTCCTTTCGAT
>DATHTI010000127.1:0-6025 GCA_035463335.1 Pyrinomonadaceae bacterium
TAGGTCCTGACGATCTGACCGTCTCAGTTCCCAAACTCTTCGTCGGCTACGCGACCGGAACCAACCTGCTCTTCCCGTTCGCAGTCGGTGGCGCGACCGCGCTCTTCTCCGAACGATCGACAGCAGAAAAGATGTTCGAAGTCATCAAGCGCTACAAGCCGACAATACTGACGACCGTTCCCACGATGATCAATTCGATGCTGAACGTGCCCGGCGCTTCAGCCGGCGACGTGTCGAGCCTGCGCTTCTGTTATTCAGCCGGCGAGGCGCTGCCGAAAGAGCTTTACGAACGTTGGATGAATGCCTTCGGCGTCGACATCTGCGACGGTATCGGATCCGCTGAGATGTTTCACATCTACATCACCAACCGGCCCGGCGATATCAAGCCGGGGAGTCTCGGTCGCATCGTCGAGGGCTACGAAGCGAGGATCGTCGATGCTGAAGGTCAGGAAGTCGCAACCGGTGAGATGGGAACGCTGAAGATCAAGGGCGACTCGGCAGCGCTCTGTTACTGGAATGCGCACGAGAAGTCGAAAGTGACGTTCGCCGGCGACTGGTGCACGACGGGCGACCAGTTTCACGTCGATGAAGTTGGTTATTACTGGTATCACGGTCGCACAGACGAAATGTTGAAAGTTTCGGGTGTGTTTGTAGCGCCGGCGGAGATTGAGAATTGTTTGTTGCAGCACGAGGCAGTGCTGGAGTGCGCAGTCGTGGGCCACGAGTCGGAGGGGCTCGTGAAACCGAAGGCGTTTGTCGTCGTGCGAGAAGGATTTATAGCCGCAGATCAGTTAGCTGAAGAGATCAAGCAGTTCGTAAAGGAACACATTGCGATCTATAAATATCCGCGCTGGGTTGAGTTTGTTGATTCGCTGCCGAAGAACGATCGCGGGAAGATCGATCGCAAAAAACTTAAGAGTTAGTTAGCCACAAAAAGGCACAAAAGACACAAAACAAATTGGCAAAAGTCAGGTGGGGGCTTATCGGTTGCGGCGATATTTCGCGACGGCGTGTAGCGCCTGCGCTGCGAAATTCTACGCTCTGCGAACTCGTCGCAGTTAGCAGGGCAAAGGCTGAGCTCGCAGAATCGTTTGCTAACGAGTTTGGCGCGCGGAGATGGGTTTCAGATTGGCACGATTTGCTGATGGACTATGAAATCGATGCCATCTACATTGCCACTCCCGTACATCTGCACGCGGACCAGACAATTGCGGCTGCTGAGCGAGGCAAACACGTATTGTGTGAGAAGCCAATGGCGCTCAACCTGGCTGAGTGCGAGCGGATGATCGAGGCGTGTCGCTCCAATGATGTCAAGTTAGGTATTGCTTACTATCGTCACTTTTATCCAGTTGTTCGTCGCGTGAAGGAATTGATCGATTCAGGCGAGCTGGGTGTTCCCGTAGTTGTGCAGGTCAACGCATTCGAGTGGTTCGATCCGGATCTGGGTTCGGCGCGTACATGGCTTTTGAAGAGAGAGATTTCCGGTGGTGGGCCTATGTTTGATTTCGGTTGCCATCGGATCGAGGTGCTGCTTGATTTACTGGGCAATATCAGCCACGTGAAATCGACGTTGGCGAACGTTTATTTTGATCGTGAAGTCGAGGATGTTGCCACGGCGATTTTTAGGTTTGAGCGAGGCACGTGTGGAACATTGACCGTGACCCACGCCGCGCGCGAGCCGCAAGACTCACTGGACCTATTCTTCACAAACGGCTCGATTCACATCCCTGTCCTGAATGAAGGCAAAATGAAAGTGTTGACGAAGGACGGGGAGCGCATCGAAACATACCCGAATCATGCCAACATTCACCAGCCAATGATCGAGGACTTTGCGCGAGCTGTCTTGGAAAACCGCGACCCCGTAATCACCGGTGAGATCGGTCGGGCCGTAGCGTCAATTGAAGAGCAGATTTATAAATAACCTTTTTTGTGCTTTTGTGCCTTTTTGTGGCTCTATCTTCTTCGCTCGAGGTCGTAATCGCGCAAGCGGCGGTAGAGTGTTGAGGGAGAGATGCCAAGGATCTCGGCGGTCTTGCCGCGGTGCCAGCCGGTCTGCTCGAGCGCGGCGAGAATCTGCTGGCGCTCGACTTCTCTTAACGATCCAGACGTCGAAGGAATTGCCGCAACCGGAACTGGCATCCCATCACCCGCTGCCACAGGCGCGACACTCGTCAACGCAGGCGCAGGAACAGCCGGACGCGTCACCTCAGGCGGTAGCTCCGAAAGCGTAATCCGTCCGTTGTTCGACAAGATGACCGCGCGCTCGAGACAGTTCTTCAACTGACGCACGTTCCCCGGCCAGTGATACAAACGCAAAGCCGTGAACGCATCTTCGGCGAGCTCCGGCGGCTGAGTTCCGGCAATCTGTTTGAGCAGGTAACGAGCCAGCGGCTCGATGTCTTCCGGTCGCTCACGTAACGGCGGCAGACTAATCTGAAAACCATTGATGCGATAAAGCAGATCGGATCTGAACACGCCGTCGTTAACGACCGTATCGAGATTTCGATTCGTCGCGGCAACAATACGGACGTTGACCTCGACCTTGCGCACACCGCCAACCCGGAAGAACGTGCGCGTCTCAATCGCACGCAAAAGTTTCGCCTGCAACTGCGCCGGCAACTCCGTCACTTCGTCTAAGAACAGCGTGCCGCCGTCAGCCAGCTCGATCAAACCGAGCTTCCGGCCCTTCGCGCCCGAGAACGCACCCGCCTCGTAGCCAAACAACTCCGACTCCAGCAACGACTCCTGAAACGCAGCACAGTTCAAATCTACAAACGAAGCATCAGCACGATTCGACAACCGGTGAATCGCATGGGCCACAAGCTCTTTTCCGGTTCCCGATTCACCAGTAATCAACACTGAAGCTTCTGACGGTGCGACGCGCTCGATCAACCGTATCGCTTCCTTCATCACTTCCGAAGTAGAAACGATCTCAGGCAGCGCAGACTGCCGCGCCAGTTGCTCGCGCAGTCGAACATTATCGACGCGCAGCCGTCGCTTATCAGCGGCCTGCTTCACGCGAACGTCGAGCTCGGTGATGCTGTAAGGCTTCGTGAGGTAGTCGTAAGCGCCGAGCTTCATCGCCTCGACGGCGGTTTCGACCGTGGCCTGGCCCGTCAACATGATCACTTCAGGCGGATTGGGCCGTTGATAAACGCGCCGCAACAATTCCATGCCGTCCATGCGCGGCATATTGATGTCGCATAAGAGCACGTCAACATTGCTCTCTTCGAGTTTGCGCAGAGCGGCCTCACCGTCAGGCGCCGCCTGCACTCGATAGCCCAACCTTTCCAATTCCTTCTGCAAAACGAGACGAAGGTTGACCTCGTCTTCTGCGATCAGAATTCGTGCCTGCTGTTGCTGCTCACTCAAACTGTCTGTTCCTCGCTTATCTTGACTGCGGAAAGAGTTATCGTGAAAGTCGTGCCCGATCCCACGGTTGACTGCACGTCAAGAGTGCCGCCATGCTCCGTTAAGATACCATAACATACTGCCAGCCCGAGACCGGTTCCACGTCCTATTTCCTTCGTCGTAAAGAAAGGCTCGAAGATCTTCGGCAGGTTCTCCGGCGGAATGCCGACGCCCGTGTCGTTTACTTCCACGACGACTTTGTCGCCCTCGTTGCGGCTGACGATCGTCAACGTGCCGCTATCGCCCATCGCATCCAGCGCATTCGTCGCTAGGGCGATAATCGCCTGTTGCAACTGGCCCGGATCGCCTGAAACAGGCAGCAAATCGCTCGCAATCTCCGTTTTGAACTCGACGAATGGACTGCGCTTCTGATGTGACAGCAGGCGCACTGCGGATTGAATAACGTCGGCTAGGTTAATCGTCACGTGGGCCGAATTACGAGTGCGGCTGAAGTTGAGCAAGCCCATCGTGATGCTCTTGCAACGAAACGCTTCGCTGCGGATCAGCCCGAGATACTCACGCAGATCTTCGAGGGCCGCTGAGCCTGCAAACGCTCCTTCATTCACGCGCGCTTCGAGCGACTCGGCACAGGCGGAGATCGTGGCGAGGGGATTATTGATCTCATGGACCACACCCGCCGCGAGTCGACCAACTGCCGCGAGCTTCTCAGCGCGCGCAATCGCGCGATTCGCTTCGACTCGGTCCGTGACTTCCTCGCCGACAGTGATCACGTGGCTGACTGCGCCAGTGTTGTCGGTCCACATCGGAATCTTGCTGATGACCCAGTGCCGGATGTCGCCTGTGGGCGATGGCGTCTCCTGATCGATGCGCTCGATCTCGCCACTCTCGAACACGCGTGCAAACTCTTCCTCCAGCATGTCGCGAGGTTGGCGAGTCAGTACTTCGAACACGTTCTTACCGAGCACTGAGCCGCGCGGAATGCCCAGCTCGCCGAGCTCGCGATTACGGTTCCATGCCACCACGCGATATTCGCGATCGATCGCGTAAAGCGAGAGCGGCAAACTATCAACGATGGCTTCGATCAGTCTCTTCTGCGCTTCAGTCTCCGCGGTCCGTCTCTCGACTTCTTTCGCCAGGCTCACTGACGTATCGCGCGCGGCCTGGTAGAGCGAACAGATGTGGGCAGCAAGCGATGTCTGTTGCGCCGCTGCCTCGATCAAACGTCTTTCCGTCTCGCCACACCCCTCACGACGATCGAACGCGACGATCAACGCACCCTTCGCACGACCTGCAAAACGAAAAGGCGAGACATACTCAGCCACGTGAGCATCGTCGTGAAGCAGGAACGAATGTCTTTCCGTGATCAGCAGCGAATTTGCAGACTCTGTCGAGCGCAGCCATCGTTGTAACGCTTCACTATCGAGGAGCGTCGGATCATCAGCCGCGCCCTCGCGGTCAAAAACACACAGCGCATCTTTATCCTTGCCGACAGCGACGTATGCCGCACAAAGCGAGCTGTCGATCGCTTCGTAGGTAGCACCCGCGACGCGACGGACAAGCTGCTCGGGCTCGAGCGCGCGCAACAATCCGCGACCGATGTCTGACAAAAACCTGAGTTCGCGATTGCTGCCGAGCAGGGCCCACTCGCGCTGTGATGTGCGCACGTGCAGGCTGACGCGCGACAACAACTCGCCGGGTGTTGAAGGTTTCGTGATGTAGTCGTCGGCGCCGGCGGTGAATGCCTGGACCTTGCGAGCTTCGTCGTCGCTTTCCGAAAGCGCGATGATGGGCAGCTTGCTCGTTGCCGGCTGCGCGCGCAGCAGTTTGCAGAGTGCGAGACCATCGACGCCGGGCATCTCGAGATCGAGTGCAACCAGATCGCAACGCACGCCTTTCAGGACGCGCAGCGCCGATGCAGCTTCGGTGGCAGTCACCACACGGTACTGCGCTGTCTCGAAGATTTCGCGGAGCCTGTCGCGTGCGGCCGCGTCGTCATCAACTATTAGAAGTGTGGCGCTTTGATTTTCGGCGGGAGCTACCATGCTTTCAGCAGGGGCACGTCGTGAGACACGCCTCACAGCGATTGAAAGCGATGGTGAGGATTATGTCAAGAAATCTCTTAGAAAACTGGTGAATTTTGCAGATCCGCGGAAATCGGTTCATCTGCAATCCGCGTAGATCTGTGGCTCGATTTCATGCGGTACATCTCGTTATCTGCGGCCACGACGAGTTGGTCCAGTGTGTCGCCGTCGACCCCGAATGTCGCAGTCCCGACGCTGATCCCCACGCGCGCAAACCGATTTCTGCCGAGCGGGAGTGAGAACTTGGAAACCGCGCTCTCGATGCGCATGCACAGATCTTCCACCTGCGCGCCCACAACCTCCTGCACGAGTGCCACGAACTCATCACCGCCATAACGCGCGAGAAAATCATATTCACGCAACTGCCCGCCGATCAGATGCGCGACATCGCGCAACATCTTATCGCCCGCTTTGTGCCCGTAAGTGTCGTTAACGTTCTTGAACTCATCGAGGTCAAGCATCACGACCTGGAAAGTCCGGTCAGTGCGACGCGCGCGGGCGGCCTCCTCCTCGAAACGCAAAGACAGGTAACGTCCGTTCGGCAACCCCGTGAGCGGATCAGTCAACGCATT
>DATHTI010000128.1:0-5694 GCA_035463335.1 Pyrinomonadaceae bacterium
ATCATGATCGTGATCAGGACTGTCTCAGGTCGCAGTGCTGCCGCCACGTCTTCAACCCGAACGATTCCGTTCCTGTAAACGGGCAGCCGCGTGACTTCCCAGCCGCGCTTTTCGAGCTCACCACAAACGCCCGCGACTGAAGGATGCTCAATTGACGAAGTGACGATATGTCGCCCGTGAGTCGTTGCTGCTTCACACAGCCCGCGAATGGCGAGGTTGTTTGCTTCAGTTCCACCCGAAGTGAACACGATCTCATTCTGCTTCGCGCCAACCAGCGCGGCGACCTCACGCCGGGCCCGGTCGACGGCCGCACGCGCCTGTTGCCCGAAACCGTGAACGCTCGACGCGTTACCGAAATTCTCGACCACGGCGCGGGCCATTGCCGCCGCGACGCGCGGGTCAACGGGCGTCGTAGCGCTGTTATCCAGGTAAACTCGGCGTGCTGTATTCGGCATCTGAAGGGGAGTTTGCCACAAAGAGGCACAAAAAGCACAAAACGCCTCTGCTGGATCACGCGCGGTTCACTTTTTCAATTTTTTGAGCTTTTTGTGCTTTTTTGTGGCCGATCTTGGTGTTACATTTCACACGCTACGAGGTTGGCTCTCCCAAGACGCTACGACCGTTCCCAAGGCCGTAAATTCTTTGGAAGGACACAATATGAATTATCTCAAGCTTCCCCTGGTGGTTTTACTGAGCATCTGCATTAGCGGCATGCTTGCCCTCGTTTCAGCGGGCGCGCAGGCGCAGACAACGGCGCTCGAGCGTGGTTATCGCACCGGTTATTCAGACGGCTACACAGCCGGATACAGCGACGTTTCCAATAACGCTCCGCGTAACTATCAAAACAAAGAGGACTATCAGAAGGGCAACCGTTCCTATAACGACGTTTGGGGACCGATCGAGGATTATCGCGACGGTTACCAGCAGGGATTCGAAGCCGGCTACACGGCAGGCTACGAGCGCCAGCAGTTTAATTCGGCATTGCCGTCAGGACTGCGACGTCGCGGCGCGGCGGGCACCAGCACAGGCCCGGCTCCGGCAGATGTAAATCCGCAGCCGACCAACGACACTGTGGACGTCGAGGCGACAACGGCACCAAGTGGCTCGCTCGCAATTCCACGGAACACGATACTCGCACTCGAGCTCTTAACGCCGCTCTCGACTGACGCAAGCCAGCGCGGTGATCGATTGCAAGCGAAAGTGTTTGAGCCCGCGCAATTCGCCGGTTACATCGTCGAAGGACGCGTTGCGCAAGTTAAGCGTCCCGGAAAAGTGAAGGGCGTTGCCGAGCTTCAGCTAGCATTCGATCAGATTCGTTCCACCGATAATCGGACCGCCGTCCTGCACGCCGAGCTGATCGAGATCAGCCCGATTGGCAGTGACGATCCGGAGATCGATTCTGAAGGCGGCGTGAAGGGTGAGAGCACAACCAAAGACGACGTGACGAAAGTCGGTGCGGCGTCCGGTATCGGCGCGATCATCGGCGCGATTGCGGGTGGGGGCAAAGGCGCTGCAATCGGCGCAATCATCGGTGGTGGCGCAGGCACGGCCGGTGTGATGACCCAACGCGGTAAAGACATTCGCCTCGAACGCGGCCAGCACCTGAAGATTCGCACATCGACTGACACGGGCGTGATGTGAAAACAGGAAGTGTGGATCCTTCGACGGGGAGAATGGGCAATGCATCGCCCAGTCTCCCCGTTATTACTTTGCTCACCGATTTCGGGACGGCTGATTACTTCGTCGGAGCCGTTAAAGGCGCGATACTTTCGGTCAATCCCTCCGCTGTCGTTGTAGATATCACTCACGAGATCCCGCCACAGGACATCGAGACCAGTGCGTTCACGTTGGTCGCGGCTTACAAGACGTTTCCAGCCGGTGTCATTCATGTGGCGGTGGTCGATCCGGGAGTTGGATCTACGCGCCGGCCGATCATCGTGAGTGCAAACGAGCAGTTCTTTGTTGGACCGGATAATGGTCTCTTCAGCTACATCTATGATCGAGAACCTTCACACCGGATAGTTCATGTTACTTCCGATCGTTTCTTTCGACCATCGGTGAGCTCGACGTTTCATGGTCGTGATGTCTTCGCGCCGGTGGCGGCAGCGCTTTCAAATGGCGTTGCGTTGGAGGAGTTTGGGGCGGAGATAGACGACGCAGTTCGATTGCCTTCACTTGAAGAGCCGCTGCGGATCATTCATATCGATCGTTTTGGGAATTGCATTACGAACGTCACGCGCGCAGAGAAGAGCCTCGTTATCAACGGGCAGATAATCAATGAGTTTCGACGGTTTTATGGTGAAGGCGATGAGGAATCTTTATTTGCGATCTGGGGGAGTGCGGGGTTTCTTGAGATCTCGGTGAATGGCGGATCGGCGGCAAAGATACTGGGCGTCAAGCGAGGTGATGAGGTTAGTTTTACATGATTACAGGATTTACAAGATTAACAAGATGAAATCCTGTCAATCCTGCAAATCCTGCCATCCTGTCTAAAACTGGGCTTTGGCAGCAGCGTCCTTTGGAACAGTTGACGACATGTAATATCCCTGCCGCGAGCTCACCTGAAGTTTGCGGTTCTTACCCTTCTCATCCTGCGCCTTAACACGAACTTCGAGGCTGTGCATGCGGCCGTCGTCGATTTCATCCTCTGCCAACGCGAAACCAAGACTGTAGCGCGCCGTCAGGTTCCCAATGATCCGGGACAATCCAGCGCCGTAATCTTTCGCGCGCCCAACCTTCACCGCCTCGCCACCCGATCTCTGCGCGAGATGTTTCGCACTCCCATACAAACTCATCCCGAGCCAACCAGCGACCGGTTTAGCCACAGGCATCAGAAACTTGAATAACGTGCGCATGTCGACTGTCAGCGAATTGAAGATCACGTTGTTGCGAATAAGAACCTGTTCCGTAGCATCGCGATCCTCGAAGAAGATCGGCGCGATACCATCCGACACCCACACCAGCGACACCTGTGAGTTGGGCCGCACCTGTTCCGCCTTTCGCGTTGCGTCCTTCACCGCCGCAGCCATGTCGTAGACGTCGCCTAATTCAACCGTGACCTTGCCGTCCTTATTCACTCGCTTCACATGGACTCTTCCGTCGCGTCGCGTCTCACGTGTAACGGTCGCGCCGTTGCGGCCGCGAATAGTTTCTGTTTCAACAATGTCGTCGGGTTTGCCTTCAGTCTGAGCAACACTCGGCTGGCTTTTTTCTCGTGGACCACTGTGTGGCTCACACATGGCGGGGACACGCGCGAGGGCAGCAGCAAGCTTCGCTCGATCGTTCGTGAATTCGGTGAGCCACATTGTTTCATCATCTTCAAACAGGTCGAGGGCCAGAATCGCGACTTCATCGCCCGGAGGCAGTTTGGCCAACTCGTCTTCCATCGCCTTGAGAATCTCGGTGCGCTTCAAAAACCTTCCCGCCCCGTCTTCTCGCAGATCGAGAATCAGAATCAGCGCGAGCGGCTTGCGAGCCTGGCCCTCGCGCGTGAAGTAAGAGATCGTGCGAGGCTTGCCGTCGTCGAGGACCTGAAAGTTTTCAGTAGTCAGATTTGAGATCGGCAGATTCGTCTTCTTGTCTTTCACGAGCGCATCCAGAAACACGACGCGCGTCTTGATCTTGATAGTTTCTTCAACTTCCTGTGCGCCAATGGGAAGAGACGCGGAGAGAGAAGCAAACATGCCAAGGATGAAAAGTAGTAAGAGGCTGAACCGGTATCTGTACATGTTCTACTCCTGATCGATAATTGTTGCTTCCTCTGTGATAGCTTTGCCTGTACCTTCCGGATCTTTGAGCAACAGTGCGAGGTTCTTCGGAGAGAGCGTCACCTGGACCACCGTGGCGTCGCGTTGCTCGATCGTGATCACCAGCACGTGAAATTTCTCCCCGGCTTCTCTGAGAAAGATGTAGACCTGTTCTTCGCCGCTCGTTGAGAGTGTTTGGACCAAAGGCATCCAGGTCACGTTCAGAGCTTCATTCAGCGACGCGCGAAACTTCGTAAAGTCGCCGTTGAATGCCTGGTCTTCAAATACCGCAAGCTTGACGCTGCCGGCTTCCGCAATTCGCTTCGCGGCGCCGCCCTTGATGCGCGCGGCGGTGGTGGCGACCTTCATTCCCGCCTTCGCGAGAAAGGGAATTCCCACGTGCTTCACGCGATAGAACTTTTCGATCATCTTCACGACCGAGTTGAAGTCGTCACCTTTTGCAGGGGCGACGTTTGCAGTCGTTAAGACCAGCGCGACTACGAGAATCCTGGTAGCAATCGCTTTCATCGCGCACCTCACTTCTCGTCGTCGTTCTTTGTCTTGTTCTTTGGCGACTCGATGCCGAGATCCGGCACGCCGAGCTGTCCTTCGAGTTTCGCCAGCTTGTCGAGATCAACCGGACCGACGATGTTGACGACCGTGAGCTCGCGATCGTCTGTGTGCAGCACTGCCAGGCCGCCAACCTGCTCGCCGTTGAAGAGCAGGTACACTTCGAGCATGCCTTCTTTTTTGCTGGTGACGTTTACGAGGCGCGTCCAACCCGGCGCGCGCAGCTGCGTGCGAATCGTTTCCACATCGGCGGCCGCGTATTGCCCATCCGTATCAAACTCAAACCTCTTCACGTAAATGCCCTTGAGATTTGTGACTAATTTCTTGACTTCACGTTCGTCTTCGTCCTTGTCGGAAAGGACCTTCGCGGCGATGCGCATCAAGCGTTCGTCGATGTTGACGTCGACGGTTTGGCTGGCTTTCGCTGTGAGATGATCGAGGCCGGTCATCTGGATTCGCGGGTCCTGGGCGTTCGCCACCAAAGCGGGTGCGAGGATCAGCAAAAAGGCAATCAAAAAGTTTTTCATAATTACTCCGTTCAGCCAGCGCGATGTTGGTTTTTGATCTGTGTGCTTTGAGTTTTGGTATGGACCAAATGTAACTTCTGTGTTGTCAGTCGTAGTGCAAGCATGAGCTGTTCTTTCGCCATCAGCGCTTCCTGTCGTTCAGCCGCGGATCGTGCGGATCTCTTTTTGTGAATCCTCCTGGTGGCCAGAATAGGTGGATTAGCCGCGGATCTGATTTCTGGTTGTTTGGGTGCTTCAACTGGTTTAGCCGTTGGTGGTGTTACTTGCGCTTGCTGTGGAGGCGCCTCAATACGCGAACGCACGCGTAGCCAGATGGCGCCAGCCAGAATCGCGAGCAGTAGCGATGCGGCGATTGCCACCAACGGGACGTAATTCCGTCGTTGTGGCAGTGCCAGCGGTTTGGGCTGGTAACGCAGCGTGCCCAGGATCTCTTCCAGTTGTTGAATCTCTGGATCTGGCGGACCAGTTTTGTTCCACAGGTAATCGTCGTTCATAAGCCCTCCACAAATCCGAGCTTTTCGCGCAGCAGCTTCATGCCGCGATGCAGGTTTACGCGCACTGACGCTGCTGTCAGTCCTGTGCGGGCTGCGATCTCCGGCCCAGTCATGCCCTCGACCAGTCGCAGCACTAAGGTTTCGCGATACGCCTCCGGTAGACCGCGGATCAATTCCAGGATTTCTCTTGCCTTTGAATCGTGGGCGTCGCTACCACGGAGCTCGTCGTTGATCTCAACTGTCTCTTTCGAGCGGCGATGGAAATCGACCGCGCGGTTTCGAGCGATCATCGCGATCCACGGTCCGAATGCTGCTTCGTCACGCAAGGTGTGCAGCTTCTTAAAAGCGTGCAGGAAA
>DATHTI010000129.1:0-18565 GCA_035463335.1 Pyrinomonadaceae bacterium
CGCCGAAGGCGTTGGCTAATTTCAGATGCGAATGTCTTGGACATTTCGTACTGGTTCAGTTTGAATACGCCGAAGGCGTTGGCTAATTTCAGATGCGAATGTCTTGGACATTTCGTACTGGTTCAGTTTGAATACGCCGAAGGCGGTGGCTAATTTCAGATGCGAATGTCTTAGACATTTCGTACTGGTTCAGTTTGAATACGCCGAAGGCGTTGGCTAATTTCAGCCCAGGGTTCGAAGCGCAGCGAGAACCCTGGGAATTTGTAATTGTCATCGTGTGTAACCCTGAAAGGGTTCGCCAACCGCGGAACCCCTTCAGGGTTCATTCATTCCCTGTTTCGTGAACCCAGGGTTGTCGCTGGCGCTCCAACCCTGGGCTGAAATTAGCCAACGCCTTCGGCGTATTTTCACAACGCCTTCGGCGTACTTTTCAAATTGAACCACTACCGACACTTTGCACCGAGAGGAGCGACGGCGAACATGTTGAAGCTCTTGGAAGCAGTATGGCAGGACCTGCGATATGGCGGACGCGTCATACGCAAGAACCCGGCGCTGTCGTTGACTATCGTGATCACGGTCGCGCTGGGAATCGGAGCTAACGCGACCATATTCGGCGTTATAAACGCGGTGCTCCTTGAGCCGCTGCCTTACAAAGATCCCGAGCACCTTGTTCGCCTCTGGCAAAGTAACCCCGGTCAAAATCAAATCGAAGGTCTCGTCTCGGCGCCAAATTTTCTGGACTGGCAAACACAGCAAACCAGCTTCGAACAACTTGCGGCGCTGGAACTGGCAACTTTCAATTTAACGGGAAGTGGTGAGCCTCAGCGCATCGCTGCCGCCCGCATCACTGCGAACCTGATACCTGTGTTGGGAGTTGCTCCAGCAATTGGCCGCAGTTTTGTTCCGGACGAAGAGAGCCGGGTTGTCTTACTCAGCGATAAGCTTTGGCGTCGACAGTTTGGAAGCGACCCATCAATAGTCAACAAAACAATTCAACTAAACAAAGAGAGTTATACGGTAATCGGAGTGATGCCTGCGGGCTTCCAATTCACCGGAAACAGGGAGCTCTGGGTGCCACTGGTCATTGATGCCGTGAAAGAGCCCTGGCGCGCGGATAGGGCCAATCGAAACTTCTCGGTATTTGGCAGGCTCAAGCCCGGCTTTACTTTGCAGCAGGCATTCGCCGACATGAACACTGTGGCTCAGCGTCTCGAGCAGCAACATTCGGAGGCGAACACCGGTTGGGGCGTGCGCCTGAGTACGTTCTATGACTGGATCGTCCCTGAGCAGGTGCGAATGTCGATGCTCGCTTTGTTTATCGGTGTCGACTTGTTGCTTTTGATTGCCTGCGCGAACGTGGCAAATTTACTACTGGCGCGAGCGACGACGCGCCAACAGGAGATGGCGACGCGCGCTGCCCTGGGTGCGGCTCCAGGACGATTAATTCGTCAACTGATTATCGAGAGTCTTTTGCTGGCCACGCTGGGCGGGCTGCTGGGATTAGGATTGGCCTTTGTCGCAATGAAAATGATTGCTTCGGCCAACATGCAGAATATCGCTCGTCTGAGCGAAGCACGCATCGATGGTTCAGTGCTCGCGTTCACCTTCGTAATAACCAGCCTCACCGGATTGATCTTCGGACTCGCGCCGGCCTGGTGGTCTTCTCGCGTCAACCTCAGTAACCGGCTCAAGGACGGCATTCGCAGCGAGGCCACTCACCGCCTGCGCGGTGTGCTGGTTGTTACTGAAGTAACGATGGCTGCGGCCCTTCTCGTCACCGCAGGCTTACTGGTGAATACGTTGATGCGGTTGCAATCAGTGCCTTTAGGTCTTTCGCCCGAGAACGTTCTCACGATGCAGATCAGCCTGCCAAACTCGAAGTACAGTGACCAGCAGCAACGGGCCAACTTCTTTCAGCAAGTAGTAGAACGGTTTCGCAATATCCCCGGAGTTATCAATGCTGCCGGCATTGAAGCGTCTCCAACTTCGGGCGGCGATTGGACCACGGAAATCACTCCCGAGAGTGGTGAAGCTGCACTCAGTCAATTACGAACGTCGGCCAGTGCACACGCGGTTACTGCACAATACTTTCAAACCATGCAGATTCCGTTTTTGCAGGGTCGAGATTTTGCCGGGCAGTATCGCTCCGATCAGCCGCTTGAGTTTGTTGTCAGCGAGAGCTTCGCACACCGTTACTGGCCCAACGAAAGCGCGATCGGGAAACGATTTCGTCCCGGTCTAAATAATCCATTTGGGACTGTCGTCGGCGTTGTGGGTGACGTGCGGACTCTCGACAAGCAACAGGATGTGCTGCCCTCGTTTTACTTTCCTTACGGCTACATCGGCATGCCTGGACTTCTGATGGTAATCAGGACCAGCACCCGACCGCAGAGCTTCGCGGCGCCGTTGCGAGCTGCGTTGCGCCAGCTCGATGCAGAGCAGCCGGTATATAACATCCGCACGATGGATGAGATCGTTGCCGGCGCCACCTCGCAGCAACGTTTTCAGGCAACGTTGTCGAGTCTGTTCGCGGTCCTCGCCTTGTTGCTGGTGACGATCGGTATTTACAGTGTGATGGCTTACATGGTAAGGCAGCGCAGACGTGAGATTGGCGTTCGGATCGCGGTTGGTGCGACCACGTGGATCATTCTCAGAATGGTAATTTTGCAGGGCATTCGCAATGTTTTTATTGGTTTGGGGCTCGGTGTGATCGCCTCTTTGGTGTTGATTCGATTCCTCGATGCTTCGGGGTTGGGAGTGACCGCAAGTGACTTACCCGTCTATCTGATAGTTGCATTGCTGCTGGTTGTTACGGCGTTCATCGCGTGCTACCTGCCCGCCTGGCGTGCAACAAAGATCGACCCCGCCACTGCGTTACGGAACGAGTAGCCTCGCTGGGGTATTTACTTAATTGCACTACCCGTCATAAGATGGCTCGACTCAGTTAGCCGCGGATTTATACCGATAACACGGAGGTCGAGATGTCAGCAGCCGCACACCCCACGCGGATTGGCTCCGTCGACTATAGTTTTTACGAAAAGCTCAATGGCGTTTGGCACAAACGGGCGCTGAACCTGTTCACGTTCATCGTGCTGGCGCACTGGGCCGAGCATCTGGCGCAGGCTTACCAGGTTTACGTGCTTGGCTGGGCGCGGCCGCGTGCCGGCGGGTTTCTCGGTCTGTTCTTTCCATGGCTCGTTAGCTCTGAAGTGATGCACTACGGCTATGCGATCGTGATGCTCACCAGTCTTTGGCTGCTGCGAAAAGGATTTACCGGAACTTCGCGTAAATGGTGGACTATCGCGCTCGTGATCCAGTTCTGGCATCACATCGAGCACGCAGTTTTACAGTGGCAGGCGCTGACACATCATTACTGGCTCGGCTCGCCGGTGCCGGTGAGTTTTCTGCAAATGCTGCTGCCGAAGTTTCGCGTCGAGATACATCTCTTCTACAACGCGGTGGTGTTCATTCCGATGGTGATCGCGATGTACTATCACCTGTTTCCGCCAAAGGGAGAAGAGGTTGCGGCATGTAGCTGCTCTTTGCGTCGCGAATCGCTCACGACCGTCGCTGCTTGATGGTTGACGCTACAAAAACCGCAAGAGGCACAAACAGGATCGTCCGTTTGTGCCTTTTGTTCCTTTTTGTAGCTGGTGTTGCAGGTTGTCATACGGCGTGGACAGGGGACATCCGGATTGAGCCGGAAGTCGAGCCGCAGCCGCCTCGTGTGGGCCGGGTGACAATCACGGTGCGCGTGACACAATCAGGAAAACCGGTCACCGGAGCTCAAATCAAGCTCGAAGGAAACATGTCGCACGCGGGCATGGCTCCCGTATTCGCCGACGCACGCGAAGTCGAGGCCGGCCGTTACAGCGCTAACATGGAACTCACCATGGCCGGAGACTGGATACTTTCGGTTCATGTAAATATGCCTGACGGTACGAAGGCGGATCAGCAGTTTGACATCAAGGGAGTTGCACCAGCCTGAGTAGTAGTCAATTCGATTTGTTGCGCGTTCCCGTCATCGGCAGCGTGCTCAAGCAGCGCCACGCGCGCACACTGCTTCAGATCCCTGTCTTTATCATCAGCGCGGCGATGATCGTGCACGGGCTCTTCGGTCCGCAGCTCGCGCCGAAGAACCTTGCCACCACGCTGACGTGGGTACACTTTCGCGGCACGCTCGTGCTCGTTCTTCTCTTCGCCGGAAACTTCTTTTGCCTCGCATGCCCGTTCATGCTCGTGCGAAATCTCGGGCGCAAGTTCGTACGCCCGGTGCGAAACTGGCCACGCCGTCTGCGTAACAAGTGGCTCTCGATCGGGCTGTTTGTCGGAATGTTGTTTGTCTACGAGTGGCTGGATCTCTGGGCGTCGCCGTGGTGGACCGCATGGCTGATCATCACCTACTTTGCCGGCGCGCTCGTGATCGATTCGATTTTCAAACACGCGACGTTCTGCAAGTTTGTTTGCCCGATCGGGCAGTTTAACTTTGTCGCTGCGACGGCTTCGCCACTCGAAGTCACGGTTCGCGATCACGACGTGTGTAATCGTTGCGCAACGAAGGATTGCATACGCGGCGTGCGTGAGCCTGCGGCGCCGCTTGTTGTGATTCAGCGTGGTTGTGAGCTGGCGCTGTTTCAACCGCGCAAGACTGGCAATCTCGATTGCAATTTTTGTCTCGACTGCGTGCAGGCGTGTCCGTATGACAACGTCGGTGTCATCAGTCGTGTTCCAGCCGCAGAGCTGACGACTGATCCAATGCGATCCGGAATCGGGTTCCTGTCGAAGCGCAAGGACCTCGCTGCTCTAATGATCGTGTTCACGTTCGGTGCTTTGCTGAATGCGTTTGGAATGGTGAGTCCGGTTTATGCGCTCGAACAGTGGCTCGCAAATACATCCGGCATCCGTTACGAGCTACCGCTGCTGGCTGCTGTCTTTGCACTTTTCCTGATCGTCGAGCCGGTGCTCTTGCTCGGTATTGCTGCAGGGCTGACGCGCTTGTGGGGCAAGAGCGGAAAGCCGCTGCTGTCGATAGCGGTTCGTTACTCGTATTCGCTGGCGCCGCTCGGGTTCGGAATCTGGCTGGCGCATTTTAGTTTTCATTTCTTCACGGGTTTGTACACGTTCATTCCGGTGACGCAATACGCGGTCGTTTTTCTCGGTGAGCCGCGCTGGGGTATGCCCGGTTTGGCGCCCAATGTGGTCCAACTTTTTCAGTTTGGGTTTATCACCCTTGGATTACTCGGGTCGCTGTTGGTAAGTTACGCCATCGCGATGGCTGAAGAGGTGCGGCCGGTGCGTGTCTTCGTTATCTGGGGTTTGTTGTCGTTGCTGATCGCCGCCGGCGCGTTCTGGCTAATGTCGCAGCCGATGGAAATGCGTGCAGTTGCATTGGGCGCCGGTTGAACGAATTGTAGGGGCGGCACTCCGTGGCCGCCCCAGCGTGGGAACACAATGTGGCAACTCGGGGCGGCCACGGAGGGCCGCCCCTACAGTTACGCTCATGCGTCGAATTATTCCGCTGGTTCTTGTTTTGCTACTTACCCGGCCCACGAGCGCGCACGAAGGACCGCCGTTTCCGTTATTCGTAGATCAAAAGGTCGATCGTTATACCGTTTCACTCTGGTCTGATCCGGATGTTGGCGACGCGCTGTTCTTCGTGATCGTCAATTCGCAGGCTCAACTGCCCACCGACTTGCAGGTACAAATCGGCGTCCAACCTGCAAGCGGTCGATTGCCGGAAGCTTTTTATCCCGGTGAGCGCGAGAGCGTTTCAGGCCAGGTCCAATACCGCGCCCTCGTGCATTTCGACGCCGAAGAGCTTTGGCGCGTGCGCGTGCGACTGCAAAGCTCGACAGGGAACGCCGAAACATCCACCACAGTGGAAGCCACACCGCCGGGTTACGGTCGCTGGGATCTATTGGTTTATCTACTCCCGTTTCTGGCAGTCGGCGCGTTGTGGGCAGTGGCAATGTTCCGGAAGATAAAGCGGCGAACTGGAGATAAACATGCCTAATGTTCTGACGCGACTTTCCAACTGGGCCAACGAGCGACGCAAACTCGTGTGGCTCACGCTCTTCGTCCTCATCGTGATCGTCATCGCGATCGTGTTGACCCCGGTCTTCC
Organism: Pyrinomonadaceae bacterium; assembly: GCA_035463335.1. Classification (GTDB taxonomy): domain Bacteria; phylum Acidobacteriota; class Blastocatellia; order Pyrinomonadales; family Pyrinomonadaceae; genus PSRF01. The sequence continues at coordinate 6,124 of DATHTI010000129.1, forward strand.
TCATCATGCCGTTCAAAGCACAAACACCGCGCATCATGGAAGTTTCATATCTGATGCGACGCTGGTCGCCAGTCGTAACGGTGCTCGGGTCACTGCTAATTCTGACGCTGACAATCAGACTGTGGCTGGGTGGCCGCTGGTGGAGCCGGATCGTGCTCGTGCTGTTACTCGTGCCGGTATTCGCGGTGACCTGGCTCGCGCGTCAGAACCATTTCGAGTGGATGTTCAACCCGCTCCCGAATCCCGCTTACGCCAGGTCGGCCGATGTCAGCTTCATCAACGACGACGATCGCGTGTTGTCAGTCACGATTGGGAACGAATCGGTTGCGTACCCAATCAGGCTGATGGGCTATCACCACGTCGTGCAGGACACCGTTGGCGGCACGCCGATCGTGGCGACGTATTGAACGCTCTGTCACACCGGTCTGGTGTGGGAATCGACAGTCGACGGGCGCGTGCTGAACTTTCACCTGGCGGGCATCAACAATCAGAACTTCATCATGCGCGATGAGGAGACGGGAAGCTGGTGGCAGCAGGTCAGTGGCAAGGCGATTCATGGTCCACTAAAGGGCCACCAGCTAAAGAGTGTCTTTCACGATGAGATCTCGTTCGCGATCTGGAAGCGCGAGCAGCCGCAAGGTCGAGTCCTGAAGCCCGACGAGCGCATTGCTACTGCGAATCGATATGAAAAACCTGACTGGGAAACGCAGGTGGGACGGATGCGCGTGGTGGAGGGAACCGACGTCGATAAACGCCTCGAGCCACGGACGCTCGTGATTGGCGTTACTGTTGACGGGAAATCAGTGGCGTATCCGTTGGCGACATTGCAGAAGCAGAGCCCGATTATCGATATGGTTGGCTCGACATCGATCGTGCTCGTACTGGGTGACGATCGTCGCTCGGTGCGCGCATTTGAAAGAACGGTTGACGGGCGGCGCCTGGAGTTCTTTCAAAAGACGGACGGCGGCGAACTTCAATTGATCGACGCGGAAACCGGAAGCACGTGGAACTTCGCAGGGAAAGCAACCGCCGGCCCGCTGGCAGGCCGGCAGTTGAAGAAAGTGTTTGTGCTCGAAGACTACTGGTTCGACTGGCGCCTCTACCATCCCGAGACCCGACTCTACGACCTCCATTAGCCATCCACAGATTACACAGATGCCATAAAAACATCGGCGTAATCTGTGGATGGGTTTCGATCTGACTTGACAGGAACCTATGTAGATATTTATACGTATAGGCATCTAGCGTGCGAGGAGAATGGATGAAAAAGAACTACCTGTCCTACACCATGGCGCTGACACTACAGGCGATCGAGAACGGTTACGGCTACGGCTTCGACATCATGGCCGTTACCGGACTCGCCAGTGGCACCGTCTATCCCGCTTTGCGACGTCTTGAAAGCGCTGATTACGTCGCTTCAAAATGGGAAAAACAATCGATCGCGCTCGCCGAGCAGCGCCCGCCACGCAAGTATTACGAAGTAACAAAAGCCGGTCGCACCGCGCTCGCCGAAGCCCGCCAGCGCTTCCGCCTGCTGTCGCAACTCGAGCCACTCGCCTCTGATAAACCTGCAAAACAGAAGAGCTGATGTCAAGGCAATCACTAAACCGGCCATGGCTGTGGCTGATCTCATTCATCGGCGTGATCGTGCCGGGCTATGTGCGGGCCGACTGGCGGCAGGAATGGATCGCAGAGCTGCGCTATCGAGAAGGGCTGCTCGCCGAGTGGGAGCAGTTGAACTGGCGCACAAAAACTAATCTCACATGGCGCAGCGCGAGCGCCTTTTGGGACGCGCTGTGGATGCAAACCTACCGTTGGGAGGACGCAATGTTTCAGGATGTTCGTTACGGCATACGAATGATGCGCAAGGCGCCGGGCTTCACCGCTGTGGCCGTGCTCGCGCTCGGTTTGGGAATCGGTGTGAACACCGCGATCCTGAGCGCGGTGAACGGCTTTGTGTTGCGGCCGTTGCCGGTCGCAAACCCGACGGAGCTGATCACTACTTACTGGGGCAGCAAGAAAGATGCGAACGTATGGGGCGAAATTTCATACGCGAACTATGAAGACCTGCGCGCGCAAAATAAAACTTTCGTTGACCTCTGCGCGTCACGCGAGACTTCGGGCGGCATCAGTGTGGGTGAGAGCGGCAGTGCCGACGACAGTCAACGCGCAGACGTCGTCTGGGGCGAGCTCGTCACCAGCAATTATTTCGAGGTGATGGGAGTGAAACCGATCCTCGGTCGCGGCTTCCTGCCCGAAGAGAATGTTTCGCCAAACGCGCATCCGGTCGTAGTGATTAGCCAGGAAGTTTGGCAGCGCCAGTTCAAGTCAGACGCGAACGTTGCCGGCAAGGTGGTTTACCTGAACGGGCAGCCATTCAACGTCGTCGGAGTCATGCCCGAATCGTTTCTCGGCGCTACTTACTACCTGCGTCATTCGTTCTGGGTGCCGGCGATGATGGCCCAGAAGTTTGGCCGCCGACCCGAGTGGAGAACTGATCGCACGCACACACTTTTCGAGGTCTACGGTCGATTGAAACCGGGCGTCACGCTGGCGCAAGCCGAGTCAGACTTGAATCAGGTTGTGAATGGACTGGCGGAACAGCATCCGGAGATTGCAAATACAAAAGTTCAAATCATGACGGAGATCGATGGACGCTTTGACGCGGCGACAAAGATCATCCAGTACGGCGGCTTCATGGCTTTGATTGTTTCCGGCCTGGTGCTGTTGTTGGCATGCGCGAATGTCGCGAACCTGATGCTTGCACGTGCGGCGACGCGTGCGAAAGAGATCGGTACGCGCCTCGCAATCGGCGCCGGTCGTGCCCGCATCGTGCGTCAACTGCTGACTGAGAGCGTGTTGCTGGCGTTGATGGGTGGCGTGCTCGGCGGGGCGCTCGCGTACTGGGGATCCGGCATGATACGCGCGAGTTTTCCCCCGGTGCCGTACCCGATCGTTTTCGATGTTTCACCGGATCTATACGTGTTGAAGTGGATGATGGTGATCTCTTTGATCACTGGTGTGATCTTTGGACTCGCGCCCGCGTTGTTAGCATCGCGAGCCGATCTCGTGGCCGTGATCAAAGGCGCGGCCGGGCAGTCGCAAAAGCGACGGCGGCTGAATCTGCGGAGCACACTCGTAGTCGCGCAGGTGACGATTTCGATCGTTGTTTTGATCTGCGCGGGACTGTTCATCCGCAGTTTGCGCAAAGCGCTGGAAACGGATCCGGGATTCAAGACAGATAACATGGTCACGATGATGATCAACCCGCGTCTGCTGGGATATGACCAGCAAGCGATCTGGCGATTCTTTCCCGAGCTGCAACGACGTCTCGAGACGCAACCGGGCGTGCGTGCGGTAGCCATGACCGACGATTTGCCGCTCCAGGCGGGTGATCTATCACGTGGTCCAATCGTGAAAGAAGGCGAGGCGGATCCGTTGCCGAACCAGGGCATCATCTCGAAATGCAATTACGTTTCGCCGAAATACTTTGACGCGATGCAGACGCCGTTGTTGCGTGGTCGTGACTTTACGGATCGAGACACTGCGGATGCTCCCCGGGTCGTGATTGTTAACGAAGAGTTTGCCCGGCGCTTCTATGGCGGTGTTGATAACGCGATGGGCAGGCGTTTTCGTTTCGAGCAGGGAACGCCGTTGATGGAGATCATCGGCATCGCGAAAGACGGGCTGTATCGCAGCTTGTACGAAGACCGCCAGCCTTACATGTTTCTGCCGCTCTACCAGCAGCCGCATGGCGCGGTGACTCTCGCGATCAGCATGCAATCAGGCAGCGATGTGGCCGCGGTAACCGACACCGTGCGACGCGAGATCGCGCAGATGGATCCGCGGCTGCCGGTGGTCGGCGTGATGGTCGGTGACGATAACATGGCGATACCTTACTGGGGACCACGTGTGGCGGCGGGCATGGCGACGACGTTTGGCGTACTCGCGCTCGTGTTGGCGACGATGGGTTTGTACAGCGTGATGATGTACGTCGTCAGTCAACGCACGCGTGAGATCGGAATTCGCATGGCGCTCGGCGCGAGTGTGCGTGATGTGCTGCGAATGATCGTCAGGCAGGGAATGCGTATGGTGATCATCGGGCTCGCGCTTGGATTGGCCGGGGCTTTTGCGATGACGCGTGTGGTTGCGAGTATGTTGCTCGGCGTGGGAGCGACGGATCCGTTGACGTTTGTTGGCGTGGCGCTCTTGTTGTTTGCGATCGCGTTGCTCGCGTGTTGGATTCCCGCGCGCCGCGCTGCGAAAGTCGATCCCCTCGTGGCCCTGCGACAGGAGTAAACGAAAACTGCTTAGCCACAAAAAGGCACAAAAAGCACAAAAGAATATTTCACAGTTCAGAGTTCAAGCTTTAGCTTGCTCCTCAAAACCGCAGCCTAAAGTCTGAACTCTAAACTCGGATTTCAACTTTTGTGTTTTTGTGCCTTTTTGTGGCCCAAAAAACGTTGACAAAGTGCGAGGCGCCCAATATTGTGTGCGCGTTTTCCGCATCCTCGCTTCCCAGGCACAAAGGCTAACTTATGAGATTTGATTGGTTGCTTAGAGACTCTGCTGGAGTGACGATCGTTTTCTTTGCGCTGGTGGGCATTGCGATCTTCACTCAACTCACCAAGAACACCATTTCCCGGCCGCTGCCGTTCTGGCTGCGAGCGCTGCTCAAGGCCGCGCCGGCGTTGTTCCTGACGTGGCTCTCGTGGTCTGTAGGGGAACCTCTCGTCGCGCTTTTGTTCCTCTTTTGCAGCCTCGGAGACATCCTGCTCGATCTTCCCGAAGATAAAGTCCCGCACGGCTTTCAGCTTGGGGCCGTGTCGTTTGCCGCGGCGCTGATCTGCGTCTGCATTCTAAGTTACGGGCACCAGCTCGAGGGACGTCCCCTCGTACCGCTTGCGATAACAAACATCGTGATCGCGATCTTTGTCCTGCGCTGGGTACTGCCGAAACTTCGCGGCTTCGATCGCATCCTTGAAGTTACATATTTCGGGCTTTTGATTGTCTCCAACTTGTTTGCGTCGATGTCGTCTGTACCCGTGTTTCTCGGAAGCTCTTTGTGGTTCATGTCTGATCTGTCGATCGGACTAGGTGCAAAAGTCTCGGATGATCCGGTAAATAGTTTAGACACGCTCGGTCTCTACGATCTCGGGCTCTACTTTCTCGCGATCGGATTTCTGAATATGTCTTGAGACTTTGTGCTAATTCTGTAAAGCCCTTCAACCTACTTTTCAAAAGAGCGGACATATGTTTTATAGTGTCGTTCTTTAATGGGCAGAAGGGTTGTACTGTTTTTAGTTTTGATGATCGTGGCGGGTGTGGCTGTTTGGGCCGCATTTCGCATTCGTGCCACCAGACGCAATCAATTAGTTCAATCAATCACCGGGTCTAACCTCACGGCAAACACCGCCCTTGACTGGAACCTCGCTGCCGAGCAAGTCAAAGCTGAACGAGACGCATCACTGGGCGGAGCTCTCGAGATCCCCCCTGAGCTGAAACACTACGAAGAGCGTTACTGGTTTCTCGCAACACAGGTCGCTGAGGTCGAGAAATATAAAGTGCACCCGGTTCAGGACTATCTCGATCTGGCCGGCATGCTCGAGCGACACGAGCTCATTCCCGTGCCGGCGGTCACTGATAGTTACATCTTGTTTGGCATCGGGCAGCGGGCAAACGAAGAGCCATTCGAGCCGTTTGAAGAAGACAAGCAAAACACGAATGCGGAGCCGAAAGCTGTACCGCCGGAAGCGTACCAGTCGTTACAGAACATCGCGCGGAGTTTCAATGGACGCTCTTACGATCTGAATAACCCTTCGGATCGTTACGCGCTGAAGGTCAACATGCTCAGCTCTATCAGGCCGCAGGCGTTGAAGATCATTGAGCAGGTTGCGACTGCATATCACCGTCAGTTCGCGAGACCGTTGCCGGTGAGCTCACTAGTGCGGCCGGAGCAGTATCAACATGCGCTGCGGCGAGTGAATCGTAATGCGGTGACGATCGATACGCCGCCACATTCAACCGGTCTCGCCTTCGACATCGACTACCGCTACATGAGTGTCGCGGAGCAAAACTTTGTGATGCGCGAGCTGGCCCGCTTGAAGAATGAGGGAAGAATCGAAGTCATACGTGAGCGCTCCGCGAACTATCACGTGTTTGCATTCATCAACGGCACACGCCCGAGCGACGATTTGATAAGTGCTTCACTCGAAAAGGCCGGTGCGCCACCGAAGGAGGAAGAAGCACACCACACGGAAGCGAAACCTGCGAAGGCTAACGTAAAAAGCAGGGTCAGCAAATCGCGACGTTCTAAACCCAAGCCTCGTTCTACGCGCGTAACCAGAAAGCGTCGCCGCTGATTCTTCTTTTTGATTTTTGTGCCTTTTTGTGGCCAAATTTATTAATGCGGCAACGAACCGTGACGCGTCTTCGAGCATCCCTAATAACTGTGTTAAGTATGAGGACCATAACGCTGCTAATCGGTGTCATTGTGACCGCTCTCGCGGTGGCGGTGAGCGCTCAATCTCCTCGTCTAACGAGAAAAACGTCTGCTGTCAGTACGTCACCAACCGCGAGTGCCTCTACATTCGCAGCAGCAGCCACAACGAATGTAACACTTCGCAACGATCTCACGTGGACCTTCGGAGGAAAGCAACAGCGTGGCTGGTATCTATACGATCTTTTAATCGGAAAAACTCTCAACACTAAACATGATCCAATCACGAGCGACTTCGCTGCTTCCATCTCGTCGTGGCAGAAGAGACGCGGCATCAGAGCAGACGGCATCCTCGATCAAGACGCGTTGATGGCAATGGTCTCGCAGTGGCAGGGCAATCGACTCAAAAACCGCACTTACGCTACGCCGGATCAACTACTGACAGCGCCTCCGTCCGACTTTTACGATCCCTCACGTGCCGCGGAGTTGCGACAGGTTGAGCGGAACACGTATGCAGCGTACAAAGAGATGATCGCTGCGGCCGATGCTGATCCAACACTGAAACTCGCACCTCGTTCACAGTACTTCAAGATCATTTCAGCATTTCGTTCGCGCGAATATCAGGAGAACCTGCGGCGGAAATCACCCAATGCCGGCAGTGCAGGGCTCGCGGTCAACAATAGTCCACACTTTACCGGTCGCGCTTTGGACCTCTACGTCGGCGGCGATCCTGTCGATACGAAGGATGCTAATCGTGCGATCCAGGTCAACACTCCCGCGTATCGATGGTTAGTCGAGAATGCCGAGCGTTTCGGTTTTCGTCCTTACTTCTACGAGCCGTGGCATTGGGAATACGTGAGATAGGGTTTCGACATTGTGTTTCCGCGTTGGGGTGGCCACGGAGGGCCACCCCTACAGTTGCTCCGAAGTCTCACAAAAAACTTTGACTCGCGGCGCATTCAGCGTTAGTGTCATAGGACAATGTTTCCGTTCACGAAACTTGGGCGCTTTGACCACACGGAGAAGAAGGCTCTTCTATTCGCGTTCCTCTTTAGCGCTCTATTTATAGTTTTGCTCGGCGTGTCTGTGCCCGCGAAACGAACCAGGAAGCTGCCGTTGACAATCGTGAATGCACCGCCGGTTACAAAACCGTTTGTACCATCAAGCGCGTCATATGAAGATCCGTTGGAAAAGTTTCGACTTGTGCCCGCAAACTTCAGGGAAGTTGATTTTAAGAATTTTTCGTATGGCGTTTACGTGCCTTCAAAAGGGAAGCCAGTCAAGCTGACTCTCACTGAGGGTGCGATGTGGGACGATACAAGTTTGTTCGACCTACAGGATGTTTACTACAAAGATGTCACTGGTGATGGGTCAGCGGAAGCGATCGTGAGGCTTTTGCATTTGCGCTGTAATGGCTCCTGCGATGGTGGTGCAGACCTGTTCTACATTTACACCACGCGCAACGGCACATTTAAGAATATTTGGCAGTACGAAACCGGCAGCTTTGCCGACGGATGTGTTTTGAAGTCTTTTACGTTGGGGAACAAGCAGATGGTGTTGGAGTTGTTTGGCTCGTGTGCACCCTCCGAGCCGTCACGCAACGTGAAGACCTGGGAACCCGAAATCCGGATCTATTAACCACGGATGAAACAGATTGGTTAATGCTTTCACTGTGCGTAGCGCAAATACACCGTGCGGGTTTCGGAATAGAAATCGATCGCCTGTGGTCCCTGCTCGCGCATGCCGTAACTCGATTCCTTCGTACCACCAAACGGTAATTGATACTCAACACCAGCCGTCGGCAAATTCACTGTTATCAATCCCGCTTCGATCCGATCGATGAACTGGTGTACGCGCGTCAAATCCCTCGAAACGATTGACGCCGAGAGCCCAAACCGCACTCCATTCGCGATCGCCATCGCCTCCTCAAAATCTTCCGCCACGAGGAGACCAAGCACTGGTCCAAACACCTCTTCCTGCGCGATTCGCATCTTCGGAGTGACGCCGGTAAAGATAGTCGGCTCGATAAAGTAACCCTTGTCATACTCACCACCTGACAGCCGATTGCCACCGCACAACAGCTCGGCACCTTCTTCTTTCGCAATCTTGATGTACTCGAGATCCGTTTCGAGTTGATTCGCATCAACTGCCGGACCAATCTGAACGCCGGGATTCAATCCATTCCCGATTTTCAAGCTGCGTGTTTTCTCGATCAGTAGTTGGACCAGCGGCTCGTAAATCGGACGCTCGATGATCGCGCGGCTACAGGCCGTGCACTTCTGGCCCGTGGAAAAGAACGCGCCGTTGATGAGAATGTCAGCCGCGTAATTCAGATCCGAATCACGCAGTACGATGGTCGGGTTCTTGCCACCCATCTCGAGCTGTATGCGGAGTTTTCGATCGGAGACTTTCCGGTACAACGCATCGCCTACCGAAGTGGAACCGGTGAACGAAACGCCATTAATCCCGGGATGATTGGTCAACGGATCGCCGACCGCTCCGCCACTGCCCGTAACGAAATTGACCACGCCTTTCGGAATACTCGCTTCGTGCAGCGCTTCGACCAGTCGAAACGCGCTGAGCGGCGCGAGCGATGCGGGCTTGAGCACAACGGTGTTCCCGGCAACGAGCGCAGGCGCGAGCTTCCACGCGGGAATAGCTGACGGAAAATTCCACGGCGTGATCAGTGCCACTGTGCCGAGTGGCTTACGAATCGTGTAGCAGAGAACCTGCGGGCGCTCGGACGGAACGTTGTAAGTGAATTGTCGCGCCCCCTCGCCGCCAAAGTAACGAAAGATATTGATCGCACGCGTGACCTCACCGATGGCTTCGGGCAGTGTCTTGCCTTCTTCACGCGTCATGTCCTCGCCGAGTTGTGGCAGTTTACTCGCGAGCAGATCGGCGGCCTTGAAAAGATACTCGCCACGCTTTGTCGCAGGCATTGCGGCCCACTCGCCCTGTGCCGCGACTGCGGCTGAGCATGCATCAGCTACGTCAGCTTCGCTTGAAGCTTGAAACGTACCGACCACCTCATCGAAATTGGCTGGATTGATGTTAGGAAAAGTCTTGCCCGATTTACTCTCGACAAACTCGCCGTTGATGTAATTGCCAAACGCGTTCACACCGCTCTCCTTACGATTTTGTGGCCTGGGAAATGCGGGCATCCTAACATATGTGCCTTGAAAGCCGTTTGGGCGTAAAATATGCCCGCCTCGTCACACCGTTATCGCCGGAGCCAACTATGGAAGAAGATCTGGAAAATACACAGATAATGGATCGCCCGCTGGAAACCCCTGTAGTAGAACCTTCCGAAGCCGCAGCCGCAAAAACGGCCAAACTGCCGCGTCTTGATAGCGGGGCTTTCCGGATCGAACGTGAAAATAAAGAGGAAGAGTTTCGTATCGGGCAGAGTCGCATTCTGCAAAAACTCGCTGCGAATGCGCCGCTCAGCGAGATCCTCGAGCGGCTCGTGCGGCTGATCGAAGCCCAGGCGCCGGGCATGCTCTGTTCGGTGTTATTGCTCAGCGAAGACGGCGATCACGTTCGTCACGGCGCGGCGCCGAGCCTGTCGCCGGAGTACGTGCAGGCGATCGACGGCTCCGCGATTGGACCAAAGCACGGCTCATGTGGCACTGCGATGTATCGCGGCGAGCCGGTGGTCGTGACTGACATTCTTAATGATTCGCTTTGGGACGACTACAGGGATCTCGCCATCGCGAATGGCCTGCGCGCGTGCTGGTCCACGCCAATACTGTCAGGACGCGGCAAGGTACTCGGCTCGTTTGCGATGTACTATCGTGAGCCGCGCACGCCCACTGGTGAAGAAGCAAACCTTACTGAAGTCGCGACACGCATCGCGGGTCTGGCAATCGAGCATCACGCCGCGAAGGCGATCCTGGCTCGAACTCAGGCCGAGCTGGCCCAGGCGTCTTATGCCGCGAGCAAAGGGAAAGCCGCGGCCTCGAGTGTCGATGAAATCAATCAACAGCTCGAATCGATCCTGGATAACGCGAAGAAGTGTCTTGAGCTGCTCGACGAAGACAAACCCGACATCGCAAGCTTTCGTGGTCCACTTACAAACATTGCCACTCATGGGAAACAAGCGCTGAATGTCATCGCTCGCATACGCTCATCCTGACGCTCGGCCCGGCTCGCATCACCGGCGGTGTCCAGTCAGCCACAAAAAGGCACAAAAAGCACAAATGATTAAGAAGAGTCACGTTACGTGATCCTTCCAGGCATTTGTGCTTTTTGTGCCTTTTTGCGGCTATTAACGAAAACTATCTGTGGCGCGCACGAGTGCATCGGTAATCCCGGGCTCGGTGGCGGCGTGGCCCGCGTCAGGAATGATCCTCAGCGTCGCCTCCGGCCACGCGCGATGCAGATCCCACGCGTTCATCGCCGGGCACACAATGTCGTATCGCCCATGCACGATCACTGCGGGAATGTGGCGAATGCGATCGACGTTCTCAATCAGATAGTTATCGGTCTCGAAGAAGCAGTTATTCACAAAGTAGTGACATTCGATCCGTGCGAGGGCGATCGCCATGTCCGGCTCGTTAAATTCGTCGATCAGCTTCTGATCGGGAAGCAGCTTCAAGGCACTCGCTTCCCAGTTGGACCACGCCTGCGCCGCTTCAAGACGCACATCCGCATCATCGCTGGTGAGACGTTTGTAATACGCGCGGATCATGTCGCCGCGCTCGGCTTCAGGAATGATGCGCACATACTGTTCCCACACCTCGGGGAAGATCGCGCTGGCGCCCTGACTGTCTTCGTAGAACCACGTAATCTCTCTCGGACGACACAGAAAGATGCCGCGCAGGACCAGCCCACGCACTCGATCCGGATGTGTCTCCGCATATGCAAGCGCGAGCGTGCTGCCCCACGAGCCGCCAAACACGAGCCACTGATCGATCCCAAACTGTTCGCGAATGACTTCGATGTCCTGCACGAGGTGCCACGTCGTGTTGTCGTCGAGTGAAGCGTGCGGCTTGCTGCGCCCGGCCCCGCGCTGTTCAAAGAGAATTACGCGATAGGCCTGCGGGTCGAAGAAGCGCCGGTAATCCGGCACGAGTCCCGCGCCGGGACCACCGTGCAGAAAGACAACCGGCTTACCATTCGGCGTGCCCGATTGCTCGTAATAGAGCTCGTGGACAGGCGACACGCGGATGTAGCCGCTGTCGTATGGCTCGATTTCAGGGTAAAGAGTTCGGCGTGTTTCCATATGGGACCGATTATCGCGGCAAAGTGTCAGGCACTCAAGTTGAGGAAAACGCGCATGCGATCGATCTCAGCCTCGAGTTCACGTTTAAAAGCACGTTCGCCGGGCGGGCCTTCAACGTAGCCGGGATCAGCGATGAGTTCATTATTCTTCACTGAGAGGTTGGCCCAACCAATAATGCGGTCGCGCCAGAGCAGTGGCATGGCGTAGTAACCCAGCTTGCGTTTCGGTACGGGTGTGTATGCTTCGAAACGATAAGCCCAGCCCCACAGCAGCTCGAAACGATCACGATCGTGCACCGCCGGATCGAAGGGGGCGAGAAAGCGGACCACTTCGTCAATCGATTGATCCCCGATGTCTTCCTCTGTGGGCCAGTACCAGTCAAACTTCCCAACGCTTGCTCGGGACAGCCGCTCTTTGGCGCGCCGCAACGCACCCGGGATCTCCTTTTCCCATTGCGGAGCCGCATATCGCAAACGTCTCAGGTAAGACGAAAGACCTGGACCAGGCAATGGCGCATAGATGCGAACGACAACATCGACTAAAGCATCCATCCGCGCGCGCCGCTCGGCTGCGTTGCGCGGGACAGGCTCGTGTTTGTGCTCGGCGTAAATGCGAGTCCCTTTCTCACGACGCACGATGCGCAGCAAACCCGCATAGTGCATCGTGTCGAGCAGGTGCGTCGTTGCATTTGAAGAGCCGCCCCAGTAGTTTGTGACCTTGCCGTGTGCGAAGTGTTCATCGACTTCACGCGGGTGTACGACGCCGCGCTCGCGAAC